>NZ_JBHXRX010000119.1:0-10251 GCF_042714995.1 Streptomyces sp. NPDC058665 | reverse complement strand
GTCTTCGAAGTAGCGCCTGGCCCGCGGCGGCCCCGCCCTGCGGGCGGACGGCGCTACTTCGAAGACAGGACCCGGGTTCATGGTCGCGGAGATCGGTGCTTCGCTACCCTCACCCGTATGGAAATCCTGGGAACCACGCTGCGCATCTGCGTCGACGACCTGGAGACGTCGGTCGCCTTCTACGAACGGCTGACCGGCAGCCCCGCGCTCCGTTTCGAGCGCGGTGGGGTCTCCGTCGCCGCCGTGAGTTGCTTCCTGTTGATGAGCGGTCCCGCGGAGGAGATCGAGGTGCTGCGGAAGGTCACCGCGACGATCGCCGTCAAGGACGTGGACGAGGCGTTCGCCGCGCTCACGGACGTCGGCGCCCAGGTCCTCGCGGGCCCGGTCCCCACCCCCGCCGGCCGCAACCTGATCGCGGTCCACCCGGACGGCTCGGTCTTCGAGTACGTGGACCGCAACCCGGTCCGCACCGGCTGACAACTCCCGGGCACGCGCCTCCACGCACCGGGCGAGCCGCGGTGGGCGGCTCGCCCGCCAAGGGCGTGTGACGGCCGGGGGCTCGCCCCCGTACGGGACGTGCTTGGGCGGACACCTCCCGTGCCCGAAGGGCTACGGGGCCTCGGTAGCCGACCCACCGACCCGGCGCCCGGAGACGGCCCCGGCGCGGACCAAGCGCCTTCAGCTGGAGGGGGACGTCACGGACACACTCAGGGCCGTCGAGACAGCACAAAGGGGCCACCTCCGTGCCCGAAGGGCCACGGGACCCCCGGTAGCCGACCCACCGGACCGCACGTCCAGAGACGGCCCCCGGAGGGGGACGACGACCGCGTCCGGCATGGACCAACAGTCCTATGCCGGGCGGGACTTCAGGACCCGCCCCAGGCCATGAAACGCAAGGGCGCGCCTCCCGTGCCCGAAGGGCTAGGGCCTCCGGTCGCCGACCCACCGCACCGCACATCCAGAGACGGCCCCCAGACGGAGATGACAACCGCATCCCGGCGCGGACCAAGCGTCCAACGCCGGACGGGACTTCACGGACCCGCCCTACGCCTCCCTCCCAACTCCCCTACCGCAGCGCCCCGTTCAGTCCCCCGGGCGCATCCGGTAGTCGTAAGCCTCCGGCAAGGGGTCGTCCGTCAGGGATGACCAGACCTCGTTCAGTGTCTCCTCGCCCTCCCGCAGGTCCGCCACCTCGAAGCCCGCGTCGAAGACCGCGCGTGCCGCGGTCTTGTCGTCCTCGGCGAGCAGCAGTTGGGCCTCGATCAGCCGGAAGGCGCCGCGCTGCCGGATCTCCGGCGAGAGCCGGTCCCAGACCCGGCGCCCGTCCGCCGCGCGGTCGGCGGTGAGCAGCGCGGCGATCGACTCGCGGGCCAGCGCCACCGTGGCCGCCGTCCAGGACTCATCGTCGGCCCCGGCCCGGACGGTCTCCTCCCCGCGCTCGCGGCACAGGTCGTCGAAAGCCTCCAGATACAGATCGGCGGCCCGCTCGGGGTTGCCGTCCTCCCGGTCGGCGACGGCCAGGCAGCGCAGCAACGGCCAGCGGGAGGAGGCCAGTTTGAGGCCGCGTTCCCAGCTCCGTACGGCCTGGGCCAGATCGCCCGCGTGCCACTGCGTGACGCCCAGGTGATACTCCGTCAGCGGCTCGGCGGGCGCCGTCTCCAGCATGTCGCGCCAGTGCGGGGCGACTTGCGTCGGGCCAGGCGGCTCGGCCTTCCGTGCCTTCGGGAACGTGCCATGGGTGAACAGCTCGACCCACGGCGCCTGTTGCTCGCCGAGCATGGACGCGTCGAACGGCGTGCCTGGCAGCTCGTACCCACCGCGCATCGCGCCCCGCAGCACTTCGAGCGCGCCCCAGCCCGAGCCGGTGGCGAGCCGTTCGCCGGGCTCGTTGTCCGCGTACGGCAGCCACGCCTCGTACGCGGCGTCGACAGCCGCGCGCGGCAGCGCCTGTTCGAGGCGGGTGCCGACCTCCGCGCGGGCCGCGTCCCAGTCGGTGCCGTGGACGGCGGCGGGGTCCGCTTCGAGCGGACCGTACGACTCCAGCCAGCTGAAGTCCTCGTAGCCCTCCAGCTTGACGTGTTCGAGCTGGGTACGGGCCAGCCCGGCCTGGATCTCGGCGTAACCGGGCGTGCCCTGCTCCGTGAGCCACTGCTGCCAGCGTCGCCCGCCGCGCCCCGCGCCCCAGATGAAGAGCTTGCGTCCGCTCAGGGTGTCCGTGGACGTCTGGACGAGACCGCGTCCTTCCGCGTCGAGCGAGGTGATCCACTTCCGGGCCTCGCGCGGGACTTCGTAGAAGTAGTCCGCCGGGTACTGGCCGCGCAGCGGGTACGTACGGTCCGCGCCGTCGTACTCGGGCACCGAGACCCGGCGCAGGCTCCGTTCGTACCCGAAGTGCCACGCCTCATCGGCGGGTGCCAGGACGCGCGTGTGCTCGTCCTCGGGCACGGCGATGTTGGACCACCAGTAGACGGGCGCCGGCCCCTGGTGCGGATTGCGTATCCGCACGCCGACGTGGAGGAAGTCGGAGTCCTCGGGCAGCCAGAGATCGACCTGGAACGGCAGGCCCCGCAGCGGCTCCCACTCCCAGAGCCTGAGCATCTCCCCGCCGTCGGGGGCGGGCACGAGCGCGGCGTGCACGGGCGCGCAGGAGAGCGTGGTGTGGCCGGTGGCGCCGATGTTCCACTCGATGCCGCCGGAGAACCAGGCGCCGTTGAGCGCGAAGTCGGCGGGCTGGAAGACCGGGTTGCGGTAGAGCAGTTCACGGTCGGTGGGCTTGTGGTGCAGCGAGTGGACGCGCCCGCCGAGCCCCGGCAGAACGGTGGCCCGCAGCCGGTCGTTCTCGATGACTATCGCGTCGAGGTCGGTGCTCACCCGGTCGCGTCCGTAGCCGTCGAGGATCCGCACCGGAAGCAGGGTGCGCAGCGGCTCGTACCCGATCTGCCGCGCCATGTCGCGGGGCAGGTCCCGCTTGGCCCGTTCGTCGACGGAGTGGGTCTCGTCGAGCGGCCGGAGCGCGGGCAGGGGGTTCTCCGGCCCCAAGGGGGCGGCAGGCAGGGTCAGTACGGCACGTCGCACGCTCGTGGCCACAGGCAAACCTCGCTTCGCTCGCTGGGGCCGCCGACGGCTGGATTGGCCGGCGCGCACCCGTTGACCATGGAACACGGTCAAGTGCGTGCCGAACAGAGCACCTTGGGATCAGTCTTGGGTGAGGGCCGCCACAACGATGTTCGCGAGCAGTGCCCCGGCGGTGCCGTCGGGGTCGAGATCGGGGTCGTAGATCGTCACGTTGAGACCGGCGCAGCGGTCCGAGCGCACCAGGACGCGCAGCAGCTCCTCCAGTTCGTCGGGGAGCAGTCCCCCGGCGTCCGGGCTGTCGACGGCCGGCATCACCTCGGGGTCGAGCACGTCCGCGTCGAGATGCACCCAGAAGCCGTCGGTGACGGGGGCCTCCAGCGTCCTGAGTACGGCCCCGGCGAGGTCGGCGGCGCCGTACTCGCGGAATTCGCCGACGGTCACGGTGGGGATTCGCAGCCGGGCCAGCTCGTCGCGGTCCTCGTCGTAGTCGCGGATGCCGAGGATCCGTACGTCCTCGTCGCGGACGTACGGGCGCAGCCCCTCGATGTCGCTGAGGTCGCTCTGGCCGCGCCCGGTGGCGATGGCCAGCTCCTCGCCGCCCGCCGCGCCGACGGACGGGGAGTTCCCGGCGTGCCGGAAGTCGGCGGAGCCGTCGATCGCGGCGATGCCGTAGCGCCCGAGCCGCCGCAGCGCGAGCGAGGCACCGAGCTGGATGGAGCAGTCGCCCCCGAGGACGAGCGGGAAGTCACCGGCGCGCACATGCCGCTCGATCCGGTCGGCGAGCCGGGGTGTGTACGCGGCGATGGCGGCGGCGTTGAAGACGCCGTCACCTTCCTTCCAGTCGCCCCGGTCGTAACGGGGCGGGACGACGACCCCGCCCTCGGACGCGCCGAGCCGCCGCACGATCCGCTGCTCGCGCAGCGCGCCGGCGAGCTTGTAGCAGCCGGGCACGGTTCCGGGAGCAGGTGGGCGAAGGCCCAGGTTGGAGGGGGCGTCGATCACCACGATATTTCGCATGCGGTCCATCCTGGGCGCCCGTACCCTCGTTGTTCAATCAGGATCTTCAGGAAGTAGGCGGCACGTCCATGACCACGCAGCACACGTACCGGGTGATCGTGCGCGGGACCTTCTCGGAGCTGATGGACGAGGCGCGGGAGCGGTTGCTGGCGGAGCTCGCCGACCACGGGCTCAGCCAGATGCGGTTCACACCCGAGGGCTCGCTCACCTACGACAGGTCGCTCAGGCACTTCTCGTACCGGTTCGAGATCGTCTCCGACGCCGCCGACGGCGAGGAGATGGCCGCCGCCCTCGCCGAGGAACGGGCGGAGGCGGCGCTGCGCGCGTTCGGCGGGGGTGTCGGCGCCGGATTCGGGGAGCTGCGGTCGACCGTGACGGACATGGACACGATGAAGATCAACCGAAAGGGCCGCTGAGCCCTCCGGGCGGGTCGTCGCGGATCATGTCCCCGGTGATCGCCCGGCGTTGGGGTGCGCGCCAGGCCCCGTCGATCCGCAGGAAGCCGGGAGAAAAGCCCTCGTGCCGGAAGTCGGCGCTGCGGACAAGGGCGAGCGAGGCGGCGTTCCCGGGCTGGATGTTGGCCTCCAGACGGTGCAGGCCGAGTGGCCCGAACGCGTGGCGCAGGACACGGCGGAGCCCTTCGCCCATCAGTCCCCGGCCGGCGGCGTGGGCGAAGGCGCCGTATCCGACGGCTCGTCAACATCATGGCTACGTACTGCCTGGCGAGAGCCGTCGCTGTCGGCACCGCAGATCGCTGACCAGCCAGAACGCCCTTGGATGTCCCCTGAACGCCTCGCTCGGCGTCACATCGCAGACGCAGCAATGATGCGGCCTACGTAGGATCCCTGCGGGGCCGGTCGCCGTAGATCAACCCGTGGCTCTGCCATTTTTGGTTGCTCCAACCAACGCGTGGGTGTGATCCTCGCATTGGACGAAGGGCACATAAAATGGCATACCCGCGCTGGCGCCACATGCTCATCGAGTCGCAGCGGCACGCCCTCAAGGCAATGGACGAGTGGAATTGTTCGGGTGGCAACTTCAGCGACTTTCTCACCCACATGCACAAGGCATGGCTCTACTTGCTGCACGCAGAGTTCCACATGGCTGGGACCGACTACCACTACGAGACGGAGACCGGCGAGTCGAGAATGATTGACGGCGAGTCGAAGGCGTGGGAACTGCGGCAGTGCTTGAAGGAGCGCTTCGATGAGAGCGATAACCCTGTTCGCTTGAACGTCGAGCTATTCGTCGCGCTCCGAAACAAGGTGGAGCACCGCTACGAGCACAGCCTCAAGGTTGTGACTGGTGGCAAATGTCAGGCGCTGGTCATCAACTACGAGCAGGAGTTGGTAGCTCACTTCGGCATGTCCCACAGCCTCGCCGATCAGCTACGCTTCCCGATCACGCTCCAGTCCCTGACGGCCGAGGGGCAGGCGCAGCAGCAAGCGGCGGCGGCCAAGCTCCCGAAGAGTACGCGCGACTTGGTGGCCAAGTTCGAAGCCGACATCGATCCGGCTGTGCTCGATCACCCGAAGTACGACTACCGGGTACGGCTGATGCCGATCGTCGGCAAGAAGACGGATGCTGATCTCGCAATCAACTTCGTCAACCTGGACGAGCTGACCGAGGACGAGCGTACGGTCATGACCGAGGCGCGCCGCACTGGGGCAGTAATCTCTAAGTTCAAGTACCGCGACGTGGTGGACAAGGGCAAGATGCTGCCGAAGCAGGTTGCGTGCGAGGTTGAGGCGCAAGTGCCATTTGAGTTTCACGTCCAACCCGAGCACACCGAAATGTGGCGTCGGCTTGGCGTGCGTCCCGCGACGAAAGCGGCTAATCCGTACGACACCGTGGACAAGTACTGCGTCTACAGCGAGGTGTTCAGCACCTACGTATACACCGATGCCTGGGTAGCCAAGATTATCAGAGAGATCGGGACCGTCGAAAAGTACCGCGCGTTCTTCGGCAAGGAACCACGGAGGAAGAAGCTCTCGGCTCTGAAGCAGCAGGTGGTTGCCCCCGAACCCATGCCCCAAGACCAGGACGTCATGGGCAAGATCGCGTGAGCGAGGCGGGCAGTTACTACTTCACCGCCCGCCGTCGCGCTGACAGAACCGGGATAGTGGCGATCTTCTCAGCACTTAGGTCGCCCCAGACAAGGCCCTGCGGCCGGCGAGGGTTGGCGCAGCGGATCACCTCGTCGGGAGTGACGATGTAGTCGACGCTGAAATCGTGCTCGGTCTCGGGGATGTCGTCCTCGATTACTTGGAGAGGATGAACCGGCGCGACGATCACGGTCTGATCCGTCACGAGCCCCGCCTCGATCAAGAGGGCAACCTCAAGGTCGGAGTATCCGGCACCCTTGCCGATGCGCGCGCCCGACCGGTTCACCGCGACACTGCCGCACACCACCAGGTCGATAGGCCGCATGTCTTCAACGCCAAGCCGGCGGGCAACCTGAGCCGCACCCTTCTTCTCGGCAGCCTCTGCGAGGGGAAGCCCGAGGTCTTCCGGGTCGAGCAGGTAGAAGGGTTCGAGCGACGCCATGCGCGGCACGGCCATGTAGAGGAGTTTGCCGTCTTTCAACGCACGGGTGCGGACAGGAAGCTGCGCCCAGTCTGGGTTCGCCTTGACAGTGGCAGCGCGCTGCCACTCGTCTAGTTCTGCCAACCGTTCCGCTGTCGCCTCGGTCCCGTAAAAGCCGGGAATCTTGCCGTACGAGTCGTCCGGAGCGCCGCCACCATCGATGAGTCGGCGCCACACCCGGTCGCGGACTGCCTGCTTGGCTTGGTCGATCTCTGTCACGCCCCACCCGTTCTACATCGCGGCCATCAGGGCAAGCAGGCGGTCGTTGATGTCCTGCGCCCACGGCTCATTTTGCCACTGTCGAAGTTCTCGACCAGCAGAGAACGCCAGATTAAGACCGCCGCCACCGCGTGTCAGCTCCACAGCGTCAATCGTGCGGTGCATGGTCACCGCCGCTTCATCCAGCTTCCGCTGACGGATGAGTGAAAGCGTCAAGTTGCCAAGCGCGATGGCCTGACTCTTCTTCTTGGCGGCCAGCGCCCGCGTGGTCGTGCGGAGGATCGGTTCCGCTCGTTCCGGGAAGTTGAGGAACAGGTAGCACGATCCAGCAAGCCGGTTGAACTCGTTGGCGGTGTAGTACTCCGCCGCCACGTCATCCTTACGTACCCGATCGAACTGGGCGTCAGCCTTCTTCAGAGCGTCTTCGCACGCTTTGATCTCGCCGGTCATAGCGTGCCCCTCGGCAACATGAAGCAGGGACAGACCAGTCAGCGAAGGACTGGCTGCTCTTGCCACCTCGGCTGCCTGCTGGGCCAGCATGACGCCGCGTTCGGGACTCTTCTCCCCGTAGAGGGCAACGAAGCTCATGCGCAGGATGGCGTAGGACTCGATCAAGGGGCCACGGATGTGCCGGGCGGCATCGACGGCCTCACCAAAGTAGGTGAGCGGTGCTTGATGGTCACGCCGCTGGCTGACATCCCAGACCAGTTGACCCATGAGGGTCGCTGAGTCGGCTTCCACCTCGTAGAGCGCTCGACGCACACGCGGGTTGGCAGCGTTCTCACGGAGGAACTTCACCTGACCGTGCACGTGTCCGGCCGGGCCCAGCAAGCTGGTGGACGATGCTTGGTCGTAGGACTCATCGAGCTGACGCAACCGCTCGTGTAAGTAGGCGACCACCATCAGGTCAGCCGACGCCGGATTCTCAAGCGCGTAGTTCACTCGGTCACTCGGGCGCGTCTGAATGATCGTCACATCATCAAGTGCCGCCTGCAGTTCGTCACTGGTGATTTTGAATGCGCGGGCAAGCTTCGGTCGCAACCAGGCTTGTGGCTCGGTTTCGGCACTCTCCCAGCGACCTACCGTGGAACGCTCGACGCCTAGATGTTCGGCAAGCGTCTCCTGTGTGAAGCCTGCCGATTTACGACGCTGAGCCAGCCGTATGCGCTTGCTGGCCATCGGTCATCCCTCCGACTGATCACGGGGCGTCAATCAGCCTAGCCAATCGGGCGACGTCCGTGCAGGCCAGGCAGTCATCTGCGGCATGGATGCGGCATCTCTGCCGCATGGACGCTGTTGGTCTTCGCAGGTCAAGCAGCTTTTCTCCTTGATGGAGAGATCGAAGGCGCAGAGCAGAACAGTCGCCATCGATCCCTTCCAGCCCACGAGGAGGAATGGATGCGACTTGAAATGTACGGCTATCTGCGGTTAACCGCCAGTAGCGCGGACGACGAAAACCGAACCTTGCAGAACGATTTGGCCACGCACGCTGAGCGTGAAGGCTTCACGTTGGAACGGACGTTCGTTGAGCAGGTTCGTGCCAACGAACCGGCCTTCGACTGCTTGACGGAAGCACTCAAAGCGAGCGGCGTCCGTAACGTCATTGTGCCTTCCCTCTGGCATTTCGCCCGGCTGCCCGGACTGCAAGCCGCAATGCGCGAACACATTGAGTACGAACTCGGTGCACGAGTTTGGATCGTCCAAGGAGTCCAGCGATGAGCAATACGACGTCACCGGCTCACGGGTACCTACGCGCCTGTTCCGACGCCGCCGACCATGAGGCCATCACGCTGGAACAGGACATGAAGCGCCTCGCCACCGCGAAAGGGCTGCAACTCACGGCCATCTTCCACGAGTTCGACAGCGGCTCGATCGACGCCTTCAACGAGCTGGTCGAGGTGATCCGCTCTACCGGTGCGCGTGACGTGTTCGTGCCGTCCTTGGAGCACCTGGCCGACAACGGCCCGCTTCAACGTGCGCTGCTCGACCGGTTGGAGTTCGGCCTCTCGGCCACCGTGCACGCGCTGGATGAACTCCCGCACCACCAGGACGACGTAGTCACGGCAAGCGGCGCCGACCAGCAAGGCACCGCCGTCTCATCAGCCAGTCGGGAGTAACGCCGTGACGCTGATGCGCGCGTGGGATCGGCTGATGCTCGCCGCTGTTCCTTCGGCCGCGAGTTGCGCGCGGGCTTTCGCCAAGTACACGCTCCGGTGGTGGGACGCGACCCACGTCATGGATGACGCGCTACTCGTTGTCTCCGAATTGGTCACCAACGCCGTCACGGCTACCGGGCCGAAGACGACCACACCAACGTGGACGGACGTCAAGGCGGAACACATCCTCGGCGTACAGCTCCGCGTCGTGGACATGCATCTGTACGTCGAGGTGTGGGACAGGAGCAGGGAACTCCCCGGCACCAAGCACCCGACTGTGGACGTCGAGAACGGGCGTGGCCTCCTACTCGTCGAAGCGCTCACGAAAAGGTGGGGCACCTCCCAGTCATCGGCCGGGGGCAAGGTCGTGTGGGCAGAGTGGGAACTATCTACGCCGCCCACGCTGACGGTTGATGTACCGCCAGTCCCGCACCGGGTGCCCGGACATGTGCGCGTCCCGGAAGGCGCTGCGAAAGACACGGTCGACATCGCCCTGATGGAGCGCGTCCTGGAAGGGCTGCGCAACCTGTGAGAGATACGACGAGCGACAGCGCGCTTCACCGCGCAGTGGCCGGGCAATTGCGCGCGCTCATCTCCAGTTCTACTGCGCAGCCGGCACCGACCGATGAACCTGTCCATGAGTGGACGACTGCAGTGGAGCTTGGTTCGAGCGCTCCTCGGCGCGGGCTCGGAATCCAGAACGCTGACGCTCTCGCTGCGAGTCTGCTCACTTCTATGCAGGCGCTCGGCAGCAGCGAAGCGGTGTGCTTGCAATGGGTGCCCTCACCAGCCGTGCGGGAGCGGCCACGGCAACGAGGTGAGCACCGTTCTTCCAGATGGCTTCTGAACGTGGGCGTCGACCGCGACTGGATCGCGTATCAGTGAGGCGCGTAAGTGCGCTTTTCCCTCCCGTCACCCGGGCGATTTTGAAGATTGCCACACTCGCCAAAAGCGGCGACGAGCCGTCACCGAAGGGGTAGTTGTCCTTCTTTCCGGCATAGAGGGCAAGCCTCTTCTCAGCCCGGATCACCCCGGCTTGATGCCCGTGGATGGTTCACCCAGAAACGAAGAAGTGCCTTGCGACCTGCGATGATGGGGTTTTTCTAGTACTCCAGTTGCACTTCTCCATTTGTCCTGGTCACAGGGCCTTTCCGGAGTCTAGTTTGCTGACGCCGTGTCAGGGTGGCGGTGGTTCGTG
>NZ_JBHXRX010000118.1:0-10913 GCF_042714995.1 Streptomyces sp. NPDC058665 | reverse complement strand
GCCTTGTCGGCCAGAACCATGTCCGGCCTGGTCCGGGGCCGCCCGCGTGGGCGAGGGACGCGAAGTTGGGCCATCACGTCCGGAAAAGCGGGCGCATCGCCCGCCTGTCCGGCGGTGAGAACGAAAGCCAGAGGCCGGCAGTGGGCGTCGGACGCGAGATGGACCTTTGTGGTCAGTCCTCCACGGGACCGGCCGATGGCATGGTCCTCCGGCTCGTCGGCCGGGGCCCCTTTTTACGGGCCCCGGCAGCGTGCTGGTGAGCGCGCACGATCGTCGAGTCCACCGAGATGGCCCAGTTCAGATCCTCGTCGGCATCGGCCCGGGCCACGAGCGCGGTGAACACCCGCTCCCAGGTGCCGTCCACGGCCCACATCCTCAGCCGGTTGTAGACGCCCCGCCAGTTGCCGTACCGCTCTGGCAGGTGCACCCACTGCGAGCCGGTCTGAAACTTGAACGCGATCGCGTCGATCACCTGTCGATGGTCACGCCACCGTCCACCCCGCTTCCGCGACCGGTCCGGAAGTAACGGCTCGATCCGCGCCCACTGCACGTCAGTCAACGACACACCCAGACCAACGATCAGACGATCCGAACGAAACGGACTAGCCCAAAAACGTCAACGAGGCTCCGCTCCCACAAGATCGAGAAGCCCCACCTGGCTGCCTGCCCGCCTGCGCCGGTCAACCCGCCATGGCCGCCACGACCAGCCCAACAGCCGCACTGCACAGCAGCACCGCAAGCGGCCATGCCAGCGTGCCGCGCCCCGTACGCCTGCGCCACAGCACCAGCCACAGCGCACACGCCGCCACGAACACGACCGTCACACCGCTCATCTCGCCCTCCCGCCACGCCACCCGCACCGCGCCACGGTCAGCAGCCCATACAAGGAGCGCAACGAGGACACCCACGGTCAGCGCACACACCGCTTCCAGCAGCCTGCTCATACGGGGCCCTTCTTCTCCGGAGTATCCGTCAGGTCACTGCGCGAGCGGAACGGACGGCTTGACCTCGACGGTCTCCGTCTTGCGGCCTTCTGCGCCCCTGCTGACGGACCGCTTCTCCCCGGCCCGTGGACCAGCCACGGACGCCTGGGGCGCACCGGACTGCGCGATCTTGACGCGCGTCTTGACCATGAGGGTATCGATCAGATGATCCGAACGAAACGGCCTAGACAGCTCCACCACAGCGGAGGTCTGCTCCATGATCAAGACCAGACAGCGTTTACGTTTACGGCGCGCTCGTGGTCAATACACCTGCTCGACGACCCACGCTGAAGGGCGAGGCTTCGGGCGTAGGCGCGGTATCGAAAGTCGATCTTGTAACTCGGCATTGCTGCAGCGTCACCAGCGGTTGCCTCACCTGCGCGCGTCGGCCTGGGAGTGCGGCACCGACGTGGGCGAGTGACTTGGAACTGCATTGCTCGGCCAGACGTCGTCGGTTTCGGCCGCGCCAGAGTCGGCACGCTGTCGATCTCGAACGGCTCCACCGCACGCTCGTAGGCATGCGCCCTGGGAGGGGCGAAATCGTCATGACCGCTGCATCAGCGACTTGGTGAAAGCGTAGGCTTGCACGCCCTTCGCCATGGTGGGCTGGTGCTCGCGCATTACCTGCTGCAGGAGCGGGCCCCGTGCCGAGGTGTGGTCGTATTCGAGTTCACCGGCCAGCGAGTACCAGGTGGTCGGCACCGCGCCGGCCTGGACCATGCGCTGCATGGCGATGTCGTGGGTCTCCTTGGTGAGGGAGCCGGAGGCATCGGCGATCACGGACACCTCGTAGCCCAGGCGCAGTGCCCCGAGGACGCTCTGCAGGACACAGCCCTCGGTCGACACTCCCGCGATCGCCAGTTTGCGGCGGCCGGTGGCCTCGACGGCGGCGAAGCTCGCGTCCGCGAAGGCATTGGTGGCGCCGGGGCGCTCGATCACGGGGAAGTCGTCGCCGATAACCGCGAGGAGTTCGGGGTAGAGCGGACCGGAGGGTTTGTCGCTTTCGCCGTTGGTGACCACGAGGCCCGTGTCGAAGAGTGTGGCGGTCTTAGCCAGTCCGACGACGTTGTTGATGTGTGCGCCGAGGTCGTGGGAGCGCAGCAGGTTCGCGAAGCCGACCGCGTGGTCGATCAGCACGATGGTGGTGTTCTCGGGCGTCATTGGCTCAGGGACCGACATGATGTGTCTCTTCTCGTTCGTCGTGGTGAATCAGGGTTATTGGAGTTATTGGACGGGTGCCAGAGGGGCGGGCGGCACAGTGGCCCGGACATCCGGTAACGGTGGGTCATGCTGGTGACTGCGTCTTTCGCGGGCCATTGGCTGCCGCGGGTCAGACGGAGGGAGTACCGCTCCTTGGCTGACCGATCACCGTCCTTGGTGACCAAGTGGTCAATAGAAACCGTACACCTCGCCGGGGTTAATTGACCATTCGTATACTCGGCGAATGGGCACCGGGCGTCGGTGCAAGCCTCCTAGCTGCGGTACGTCTCGGTATGGCTCAGGATCAGGCGGGTCAGCGCGGCGGGCCGGTCGAGTTGGAGGAAGTGACCGGCGCCCCGCAGCCGTTCGAAACGCCAGGGGCCGTCGACCCACTCACCTGAGCGTGCGATCTGTTCGAGGCTGCTGTAGATGTCCCCTTCCGGCCAGATCCCCAGCGTCGGCACCCCCACCCGGGGGACCGGGCTGATCTTCGCCTTCGCGGGGTGGATGTTTGCCTGGTAGAAGTTCAGCATCGCGCGCACCGCGCCGGGCCTCTCCAGATCGGCGATCCAGGCATCGGCTTCCGGGTGGTTGCCCACCCACCAGCGGAACGTCGACCAGGGCCCACCCTCGCCCTCCGCCTCGCCGCGCAACCACTCCTCCGCGTCGGAGAAGAGCAACCGCAGCATGTACCACGACAACTGCCTCTGCTCGTACGCCGCGTACCTCCGCGCGCCGGGGTGACCGATACTCAGCGCGACGTAGGACTTGACCCGTTCCGGGTGGTGGGCGGCCATGGCCCACGTCGATGCGGCCCCGCGGTCGTGACCCACGAGGTGGAAGGTCCGCGCGCCGAGTTCGTCGGCTATCGCCCACAAACGTTCCTGGTCCTTCGCGATCGTGTAGCTCGCCACGTCGGCCGACATGTCCGAGTCCCCCTGTCCGAGGAGGTCGGGTGCGATAACCCGGTACCCGGCCTCGAGGAGCCCGGGGACCTGGCCCCGGTAGACCGCCGACGAGTCAGGGATGCCTGGCACCAGGACGATGGTCTCCGGGCCGGTTCCCGCTGCGAAGACGTTCAGCCGGTGTCCGTCGACCGTGACCGTGTGGCGGTCCATGCCGGTGAGGCGGTGAGCCGCCGGGTGGAGGGCGGGTGAGGCGTCTTCCTGTGTCATGACAGTGTTCCGTTTCTCTCTGGTGTCGTAGTGCGCTTGGTGGCGGGGGCCTCGGGCCCCGGGCTTGGGCGTTTCCTGCTGCGGCGACGCGCCAGGTGAGTGATTCCGGGCGTCGCGTGGATCGCGACGTGGTCGTCGGGTGAGCGCCGTCGTTCGCTCAGATGGAGCCGGTCATTGGCGATGAGGACGGCCATCGCCACACCGGACCAGAGGGCGAGGGCTGCGAGAGGCTGGCCGATTCCGTGTCCGTCGAAGTAGACCGCCGCCTTGGTGGCGCGCACGACGGCCGAGTTGGGGAGCCACTCGGAGATCTGCCGGTAGAAGTTCGGGAGCATGGCTGACGGTGTCGTTCCTCCGCTCGCCGCGTTGCCGACGAAGAGGAGGATCAGCGCCGCGAGCCCGGTGCCGGGGAGTCCGAGGGTTGCCTGGAAGGCCCCGACGATGAGGACGAAGGTCAGGGCCCCGGCGAAGCCGATGCCGAACATTTCGAAGGGGGCGCCGGTGAGGGCACCGAAGCCGGCGTCGAGTAGGAGTACGCCCAGCAGGGACGCGAGCGCGGCGTACAGCGTGGCACCCGCGACCCGCCACCAGAGGCGCGCGCAGAGTCCCACCAGGTAGAAGCCCACGCTGCCCAAAACGCTCGGAACCAGGAGCCCGCGCTCGAAGACGAAGCTTGACATTCCGGCCTGGTCATTCCGGGTCAGCGCGGCGACATCGGTCACGACGGGCTCGGCCCCGGTGTCAGGCAGCGCTGAGGAGAGAGCCGAGACGATCGCCTGCACCATTGTCGGCCCCATCGCACCGGCGACAACGATCCGGTCGGCGCCGGACGCGGACAGGATCAGGGCGGCATCCACGCGATTGTCCGCGACCCGTGAGGTGGCGCCAGATGCGGACGGCACCCGTTCGACGGTGAAGGAGCCGGGTGCGGTCGACGACAGCTGGTGCGACACGGCATCGACACGGCTCGACCCGCCCACCACCTCGACCGAGATGCCGTGGGGCGAGGGAGCATGTGTGGCGTACTCGTACGACGCCGCGAGCAGGAGCGATACGAGAGCAGCGGCCGTGGCGACGACGACAAGGCGTCGCGGACTCACCGCCCGCTGCTCCGCCGGCGGAGCACGGTGCTCTGTGTGACCCAAGATGACAACCTCCTAATGACCAGCTGGTCATTAGGAGCGTACGCGGTATCCGGGATAATGACCAGCCGTATACTTGATGTATGAATCCCTCAGAGGAAGACAGGTGTGCTACCGGCCCCGCGGTGGGGCCGCTGTGCGAACCGCCGGTGGCCCGGCGACGGCGCGACCCCGAGGCGAGCCGGCGGGCGATCCTCGATGCAGCCCGCCATGAGCTGTACGAGCGGGGCTACGGCCGTATGACGATCCGTGGCGTGGCCGCCCGTGCCGGTGTGACACACGGGCTCGTCATGCGTCACTTCGGCTCCAAGGAGGGACTGCTCCATGCGTCGATCCAGGGACCGGATGACCTCGACACAGTCCTGGCCGGTGATGCGGAGGAGCTGCCGGAGCGCATCGCGACAGCGTTCGTCGAGCGGATGGAGGCGGCGAGGAGCTCCGACCGGATGGTGGCCCTGATCCGCAGCGCGGCGGCGGACGATCCTCTCGCGACCAGCCTGTACCTGACGATGCAGGCGCAGAGCGCGCGCGCCTATCGCGCGGTGCTCACCGGGCCGGATGTCGATGAGCGGGTCGACCTGCTCGGCTCGGTGCTGCTGGGAGTCACCTTCAGCCGCTACGTGGTCCGCGCCGGAACACTCGCCACGATGAAGCCCGCGGAACTGTCCCGGCACCTGGCCGAGCTGCTGCGACCGATCGTCCACCCGGCCGACCGCGGGCCAACAGAGACGGGGGTGTGACCGCCGCCGAGCAGTCCGGCTCAGAGGCTGTGTCGAAGAACCGTCCGGCGGACCTGATCAACATCGCGCTGGAGAAGGTCGTGGAGGCCGGGCTGGAGCTGCCGGGCTTCACCACGCTGGACGCGCTCGCGGCGAGGTCCGTAGCGAGGTGAACGCCTCGATCTGCATGGGCATCTACGACCGGCCCAGCGAGGCCCACCGAGAGCGGCTGCTGGCCCTGCTGGCGGAGAAGGACGAGTCCGGCACCATGAAGTTCAACAAGCTGAAGCAGTCGGCGAAGCCCCCGACGTGGTCGCACTTCCGTGGCCAGGCCGAGCATCCGGGGTGGGTGGACGAGCTGGGCGAGACCGGGGTGTGGCTGTCCGGCGTCGCCTCGGGGAAGATCATGGAATGTGTCTCGTGCGCAAGGCGCGGATGCGGGCCCGGACGACCTGACCACGATGTTCTGCAAGCGGATCGCATTGCAGGTCAAGCGGGCCAAGCCAGAGCTGGAGAGTATCCGGGAGCAACAGCAGGCCATCGTCGAGGCGCTGATCGGGAACTACCGCACCGTGCCCCAGCACGCGGACGGCCCCGTCCAGGCCGCACGGTTCGGCGACCAGCTCGCGCCCGGCTTGCACACGATGGCGAAGGCCCTGCGGGCGCAGGCCGGCGCTCTGGGGGCGCCCCCGACAGCGGTGGACGACCTCGGCGGGTTCGAGGGGCAGTACGAGCATCGAGAAGGTCGCCGCCCACCACGGCAACTACTGGGAGGTGCTGCTGTACGGGCACCTACTTAAGGACCGCTCCACGAAGTATGACCTGACCAGCCGCTTGGAGCTGCGGGCGACCTCGGACGACAATCGCGTTCTGGACGCGCTCGCGCACGCCCGCCGGAACACGACCTCCCGCGACTACCTCCCGGAGCGGCACAAGGACGGCCGCCCGGTCGACATCTCCTTCGCCACACTGAACTGGCAGAAGCCCACCCGGGACAAGAGCCGGCCCGGCGCCTTCGTACGCAAGCATTTCGCGGCGATGGTCTTCGCCGCGCTGGCCGAGGAACTGCGCACCGGCGACGTCGCGGTGGCCGGCTCCGAGGAGTACGCGGACTGGAGCGAGCAGCTCCTGCTGTGGGAGGACGTCGAGGCGAAGCTGGGCGACTACCTGGTGGAGGTCGGACTCGCCGAGCCCGGCGAGTCCGCGCCGTACCGTGGCGGGCTTCTGGCGTATCTGGGTCATGCCCCTTCGAGCCCCTGTCGGCTTCAGTGGAAGACCCGCTCCACGAACGCGTCGAGGTTGCCGCGCAGGCGCTCGATCTGCTGCTCGGCAGTGAGGGACTCCTCCATGCGCCCGCCCGGGGGCGCCTTCTTCTTGCCCCGTATGTACAACGAGCAGTCCAGGTCGGTGCAGATGTAGAGGCCCACCGAGTTGCCTTCGCGGCCGGCCGGGCCCGCTTTGGGGGCGGTCATGAGGGAGACGCCGCTGCCGGGGTGCGTGGTCAGGCACAGCGAGCACAGGCTGCGGCGCAGGAAGCCGCGGTTGCGGGAAGCGGCGCGCAGGGACAGGCCGACGAGTTCATCGGCGCGTTCGACGACGAGGTACCTGCGGTCTGGCGCGGACAGATCGAACCAGCCCAGGAAGTCGAGGTCGTCCCAGTGGTCGAGGTCCGCCAGGTTCTTGGGCGGGGGGAGGCGTTTGGCCTCGCCCTTCGAGCAGTTGACGAACGAGGTACGGATGTCGTTCTCGGTCAGAGGTTTCATCGAGGATCCTTCGAGGGGTGAGGTGGCCGGTGGCCGTACACGACCCCGGCTCGCTAGGCCGGTGTGTCGTCTCCGAGGTGCTTCGGCGTTTTGTGTCGTACGGCGAGGCCCGCTACCAGGGCGGCGAGCAGCAGGACGCCCGCCGAGCACCGGTAGGCGACGGAGAAGCCCTGCACCATGCCTTCGTTGAGGGTCGCGCCGCCGTGGGCCGGATTGTGCATGTGCGAGTGGACGTAACGGCTGGTGGCGCCGGTGGCGATGGTGTTGAGCAGTACGGTGCCCAGCGAAGCGCCCATCTGCTGAACGGTGTTGAGGGCGGCCGAGGCCACGCCGGCGTCCTGCGCGGGCACGTTGGCGGTGGCTGTCGCGTAGACCGGCATGAAGGTCAGGCCCATGCCCAGACCGAGCAGCAGCAGGGCGGGCAGTACGTGCGGGATGTACTGCGCATGCGCGGTCAGGCTGCTGAGCAGCACCATGCCGGCGGCGGCCAAGACCATGCCGGACGACATCAGGGTGCGCGGCGCCGTGCGTGGCAGCAGGCGGGCCGCGATCTGGGTCGCGCCGATGACGATGCCGGCCGACATCGGCAGGAAGGCCAGGCCCGTCCGCACCGGCGGGTAGCCGAGGACGACCTGGAGGTAGTACGTCAGGAACAGGAAGACGCCGAACATGCCGATGGTGGCCAGGGCCATCGTCGCGAGCGATCCGGCCCGGACCCGGTCCTGGACGATGCGCAGTGGCAGCAGCGGGCTCGCCGCGCGGCTCTGCCACCACACGAAGGCGACGAGCAGGATCACGCCGGCCACGAGCAGCGTGAGCACCTGCGGGCTGCTCCAGCCACGAGGTTCGGCCTCGCTGAAGCCGTACACGAGGGCGACGAGTCCGCCGCAGCCCAGCAGGGCGCCCGGCACGTCCAGATGCCCGCCCCGGCTTTTGGAGCGGTCGCGCAGGAAGACGGGTGCGCCGAGCAGGGCGGCGAGCGCGATGGGCACGTTGACGTACAGGGACCAGCGCCAGTTCAGGTACTCGGTCAGCAGACCGCCCACGATCAGCCCGACCGCGCTGCCGCCGCCGGCCAGCGCACCGTAGACCCCGAACGCCCTGGCCCGCTCCTTGGGGTCGGTGAACGTCGTCGACAGCAGCGACAGGGCCGAGGGCGCCAGGACCGCCGCGAACGCGCCTTGCAGGGCCCGCGCCGCGAACAGCATCCCGGGGCCGGTCGCCGCGCCGCCCAGCGCGGAGGCCGCGGCGAAGCCGGCCAGGCCGATGACGAAGGTGCGCTTGCGGCCCACCAGATCGGCGATCCGGCCACCGAGCAGCAGCAGCCCGCCGAAGGCCAGCGTGTAGGCGGTGATCACCCACTGCCGGTCGGCGTCCGACATGCCGAGAGCGCGCTGGGCGGAGGGCAGCGCGATGTTCACGACGGTGCCGTCAAGGATCACCATTAGCTGGGCGAGGGCGATGACGGCCAGCGCCCACCAGCGCTTCGGATCCGGTGCCGGTGCCCGATCCGGTGCCGGTGCCGGTGCCCGATCCGGTGCCGGTGCCGGTGCCGGAGTCGTGGCGGGAACCTCGCGGTCCGGGGAACGGTCGGTGTCCGTGGAAGGGGCGGACGGGAGGGATTCCCCTCCGGGACGTTTCTTGCTCATGGCGATCACGCATGTTTCGTGTCGAAGTGCTGTCGGGACAGCTGGCCAGGGACGGTCGCAGTGGTGACGACGGGCCGGTGTACGCAGCACGGGGACACGGCATGGCGGTGGGGCAGGGGCAGCGGGAACCGCGGACAGCACCCGGGGCCTGCCTCACCGATTGCGTGTCACTCACGCCGGTGCTCTTGCTGGTCGTGAGGCGGGGAGTGCCGAGGTCACGGTGGTCAGCGAGAGAAGGGCCCGTCTTCGGGCACGCGCCCCCGCGGCCCGCGCGGCAGCGAACCGGGCAGGCCAGGACATCTTGTGTCGTGGCATCTCAGGAGGATGTCGAAGACAAGAAACAAGAAGGGGGGAAGAGTTACCGCGCGCCGCAGAGGAGGGAGGGCACACGGCCGGAGGCAACTATGGCCGCAACGCATTCAGCACGGTCCATGTCTCTCGCCTCCTTCCGGGCAGGGCACGCGGTGCGTGTCGACGCCGAGCGCGCCGAGCGGTGCGGCAGAGAACCTGCCGCGCGAAATCCCGGAGCAGGATATCCCATCGACGCCACCGCGCGACCGGGATTGCCGACCGCCCGCGCAGCACGGGTGATCGCTGGGAGGGGGAAGCCCCTGGGGAGCTTTGAGGCGCGTACGGCAAGATGATCTGGGGTGTGACGTCTAGCGGTGGTTTGTTGACGGCGGCTCAGGTCCGTAGTAGGCCAGTAGTAGAGGAACGTTGCCTCGCCGCCTGGGAGCTGTGATGACCCGCCGTGTGCCGTGTCCGCCTGCTCCGGGCCCGCTGGAAGCCTACGCCGCACGCTTCGATGACCTCTTCTCCGCCCTGGCACAGCGCCGCGGGTTCCGGGAGTACCTCGCGGGGCTGCTGCTGCCGCGAGACCGCAACAAGACCCTGACCGCCCTGGCCGGTAGCGAGCCGGTGGTCGGCGCCCAGAACCCAGCGGTGTAGCGGCTGCAGTTCTTCCTGTCCGAGTCGACGTGGGACCAGGAGCAGGTCAATTCCCGCAGGGTGGCGCTGCTGCTGGCCGATCCAGCGACCGCGGCGCACCCGGGCGGGGTGCTGGTGATCGACGACTCGGGAGACCGCAAGGACGGGAAGGCGACCGCACACATCGGCCGGCAGTGGCTGGGCCGGCTGGGCAAGACCGACAACGGCATCGTCACCGTGACCACCTGCTGGGCCGACGGGAACCTCTACTACCCGCTGCACGCCGTGCCCTACAGCCCCGCCCATCACTTCCCCAAGGGCAAGAGCGACCCAGGCTTCCGCACGAAGCTGCAGATCGCCGCAGAGCTGGCCCGCACCGCGAAGGCGGCCGGGGTGGCCTTCCGAGCCGTGGCCGCCGACTGCGCCTACGGCGACCAGGACGGCTTCCGCAGGCAACTCGACGCGGCGGGGCTGCCGTTCGTCATGGCCCTCAAGCCGAGCCACGGCACCTGGGGCTACGGCAAGGACGCCTGCACCCCCGCCGACGCCGCCCGCGCCCTGACCTGGACGGACCCCGAACACCCCGGCGACTGGAACCCGGTCGAGCGGACCTTCCGCGACGGGCACACCGAGACCTGGTGGGCCGCCGACGCCCACCTCGGCTGGTGGGGACCCGACGGAAACGTCCGCCTGGTCGTGGCCACAGCAGACCCGGACACACTGCCCGCGCAGGCCACCTGGTACCTGGCCACCGACCTGCCCCGCCCCGGCGGCCCCCGCGAGGCCGACAGCCCCGAACCCGCTGCCGACCTGCACGAAGTCGTCCGGATCTACGGCATCCGGCACTGGATCGAGCAGAGCTACAAGCAGGTCAAGGACGAACTCGGGTGGGCCGACTTCCAGGTCCGCTCCGACACCGCGATCCGCCGCCACCAGACCCTGGTCACCTGCGCGTTCTCCTTCTGCTGGGACACCTGGTTCGCCCGACCCCCACAACATGAGCCCGTCGTCGTCCCAGCGGTCCCGCCGACTGCCACGCCGACAGCGGGACCGGCTGAGAGGGGGCCCAAGCGAAACCCACCAGCCCCAACCGGCCAGCTGGCCCAAGGCGATCCGAGCCGTCCGGGCCTGGCTCGACCCCTGGACCACCCTCCAACGCTGCTGGCGAGCCTGGACCAACGCACCCCCGCCACCCGAACTCCAAGCCCTGATCAACGCCGTCGGCGCAGGCCACCCACTTGATCTCTACTCCCCGGTCTAAGTAGCCGTATCTCAACCGAACATGATCGCTTGATTTTTGCTGGTCAGGCATGGTGCAGCTCGGGATGAGGGAGGCATTCGGCGTCTTGTTTCCG
>NZ_JBHXRX010000117.1:0-11867 GCF_042714995.1 Streptomyces sp. NPDC058665 | reverse complement strand
GTTCCCGGGAGCCACCCGGGAACACCGGCCCCTCCGTCACCTGGTGTGTGCCGGGCGGCGGTCAGCTCCTGCTTTCAGCTTTTGCTTTCAGCTCTTGCTCTTCGCGATTCCGGCGACGACGGCGACAAGGAGGGCGATTCCGATGGCGATCCAGACGGCGGTGCTCATGACGTACTCCCATTCAGTGGGGTGAGGGTTGGGGTTGGGCGTGGGTGTGAGTGGGGTGTGGTGGACGGGCCGCTTCTCGGCCTGTCCGCGATCAGGGACGACCTAGCGCAGCCGCAGCGAGTCGGCCAGGGAGACTCTGGAGCCGCTGCGCAGCACGCTGTTGGCGTACATCCGCCCGGCGATCCGGGTCAGTGCCACCAGCGCGGCCACGGCCAGCACCAGGGACACGGCCACCTGCCACGCGGGCGCGATGCCCAGCAGCATGCGCGCCGGCATGAGGATCGGGCTGAGCGGCGGTACGAGCGAGAGCCACTCGATCACCGGGTCGTGGGCGTTCTTGCTCAGCAGGGTGATGCCCAGCACGAACGGCGTGGTGATCAGCACCATCACCGGTTGCACCACCGCCTGGAGGTCCTCCTGCCGCGAGACGCGCGCCGCGGCGGCGGCCAGCATCGCGGCGAAGAGGAAGAAGCCGAGCAGGAACCAGACCCCCATCGTCACCAGCGTCCCGCCCACCGCCGTCGGCAGCGAGATGGCTCCGGTGCCCTCGGCGAGCACGACCGCGGCTCCGCCGAGCAGGACGAGCTGGGTCACGCCGACGACGGCCACACCGATCAGCTTCCCCGCGAGGAGCTGCCAGGGCCGGATGCTGGAGAGCAGCAGCTCCACGACCCGGCTGGTCTTCTCCTCCACCACGCCCTGGGCCAGCATGATCCCGTAGACGATGAAGAAGAAGTAGAGCAGTCCGGTGGCGGAGAGGATCAGCGCGAACTGCTCGGCCGCGCTGTTCTCCGAAGGCTCCAGCGCTCTGGTCTCCAGGTTCGAGGACGCCACGCGCTCCGCGAACTCCACCGGGTCCACGCCCGCGCGCTCCAGCTCCCGGGTGGTGCGCTCCTCGGCCACCGCGGCGTTCACGACGGCGAGAAGGTCCTCGTCGCTCTCGCGTTCGACGGTCACCGTGAGGTCGGTCGTGTCGCCACTGATCACGGCGGAGAGGTCCCCGTCGCGCAGCAGCTTCTCCGTACGGTCGCCGTCGACGGTGACGAACTCGAAGTCGATGCCGTCCGCCCGGTCGGCGACGGCGGTGAGCGTCGGACGCAGCGCGGCGGCGTCCCGGTCGACGCCGACCTTGGCCGGTCCCTCCTTGGAGAAGAGGATGATCAGGGTGTAGACGCCGAGGGCGAGCACCAGTCCCAGCGTGCTCAGGACGAAGGACTTCGTCCGCATCCTGCTGTTGATCTCGCGCTTGGCGACCAGGCCGACGGCCCGGCGCGCCGAGAGGGCGCCGGGGCCGGGGGAGGGGCCGCCGCCGGGGGCGGGCGCGCCACCGTCCCGTACGGCGGTGCCGGTGTCTTTGTCCGTACCCGTGCCCGTGCCCGCGTTCGCGTCCGCTTGTGCCGCTGTGCTCATCGCCCGCCGCCCTCGCTTTCGCTCGCGCTGTCCCTGTCCGCCGCGCCCGTGGCGCCTGCCGTCGCGGTCTCCGCGCTCGCGGCCTCGTCTCTGGTCACCAGATCGCGGTACAGCTCGGTCAGTGGCGGCTGTTCCGATACGAAGGTGGACACCGGTCCCGTGGCCAGTGCCGCGTGCAGCACCCGCTGGTCGTCCGCGCCCTTCGCCAGCCGGAGCCGGGTGCGGGTGCCCTCGCGGCTCACGACCTCCACGCCCGCCAGCCCCGCCGCCCAGTTCTCGCCCGCCCCGGGCGCGTCGACCAGCAGCCGGCGCTCGGCACTCGCGCTCAGCTCGTCGACCGTGCCGCAGGCGATGAGCCGCCCGCCGCCGACGATGCCGACCCGGTGGCAGACGCGCTCGACGAGCGCCAGCTGGTGGCTGGAGAAGATGACGGGCACGCCTTCGGCGGCCCTCTCCGCGAGCACGTCGCGCATCACGTCCACCGCCACCGGGTCGAGACCGGAGAACGGCTCGTCCAGCACCAGTGCCTTCGGCTCGTGCACCAGCGCCGCCGCGAGCTGGACCCGCTGCTGATTGCCGAGGCTGAGGTTCTGGACCTCCTCGGAGGCGTACGACGAGACCTCCAGCCGCTCGATCCACCGGTCGGCCGCCGCCCGCGCCCCGGCACGCGACATGCCGTGCAACTCGCCCAGATACCTGAGGTGTTCGGCGACCTTCATCCGCGGATACAGACCGCGCTCCTCGGGCATGTAGCCGAACTGCCTGCGGGCCGCGAAGTCGACCGGACGGCCCAGCCAGCGGACCTCCCCGGCGTCGGGCGTGAGGACTCCGAGGATGATCCGCATCGTGGTGGTCTTGCCCGCCCCGTTGCTCCCGACGAAGCCGAAGAGCTCACCGGCGCGGATGTCGAAGGTCATGTCGTCGACGGCCCGGCGCTTGCCGTAGCTCTTCCCTACGCGGTCGACCTCCAGCGCTGCCGCAGCCATGTGCCGTACCTCCCGACGATGATGTGTTAACTCATTGGAGTATTGCGTTAACACATCACTCCGTCAAGGATCTCATGCGTCCTGACGCTCTACCACGACGATGTGCTTCTCCGTCAGCTCCGACAGCGGGCTCCGGTCCCAGCCCGCCCAGCGGCCGGTGACCCGCAGCCCCGCGAGCCTGGCCATCACGTCGAACTCCGCCGGCCACGCGTACCGGCTGACCTCCGGCACCTTCCGCAGCCCGCCGGGGCCCAGGATCGTGTGGACGACGAGCGCTGACTGGAGCTGCCGGTTGACCTGGATCGTGTCCAACAGCAGTGCGTCCGCGGCCAGATGACCGATCTGGGTCGTCGCCTCGGAGAGCCGGTGGTAGTTCTGCGGGTTGTACGTCTCGAAGACGGCGACCCCGCCGTCCGCGAGTGCGTCGTGGATGCCCCGCAGACAGCCGATCTGCAACTCCTGCGTCGGCAGCATGAAGAAGGTGTTGAGCGCGGTGAGGACGACGTCGTACCGCTCCTCCACCTGAAGCGCGCTGAAGTCGGCGACCGAGCTGGTGATGCCGCGCGTGGGGTCGTTCTCGTGGAGCTTGGCCAGCATGGCGGGGGAGGCGTCCACCCCGTGCACCCGGTAGCCGTGCTTCGCCAGTGGGATGGCCAGCCGGCCCGTGCCGACGCCGAGTTCGAGGAGCGAGGCGGGTGCGGGGCGCAGCTCGTCAAGGAAGGTGATCATGGAGTCGATGGCCGGGCCGGAGGTGGGGTAGAGCGAGTCGTAGACGTCGGCCAGCGCCTCGCCGTACGCGCTGCTGCCGGAGGAAGCGCTGCCGTTCCCGTTCTGGGAGGCCGTGGAGCCGTTCGTACGGTTCTCAGTCTGCCGGTTCTCGGTCTGCCGGGGTGCTTCGGTGGTCATGCTCTCTCCCTCTGTTTCCGCTCTTCCGCTGATACGTGTTCCTGCTCCGCCGTCAATGCCAGCTCCGCCCTCAACCGGTCGGCGGCGGCCAGCACTTCGGGGAACGAGGCGGGCGCCCACGCCTCCCGCCGGCCACTGGTCGTACTGCGGCCGGGATGGGGCGGGACGACGACCACGTTGCGGCGTCCGGCGAGCTTGGCGGAGTGTTCCGCGTACGCCGCGCTCTGCGCTCCGCCGGGCGGCAGCGCGGGCGCCAGCGCGACCGCGGCCTCCGTGCACTGGAGCGCGAGGACCGACGGCGAGTCACCGAGGCCGAGCGCCAGCCGGGCCAGATAGTTGAGCGTCGCGGGCAGGACCACGACGGCGTCGGGCCACTGCGCGAGATCCACATGGCGGGCGCGCGGTTCGGGCTCGTCCGGCCAGCGGTCGGCCAGTACGTCGCAGCCGCCGATGGCGACCAGCGCCTCATGGGTGACGAACCGGGTGGCCGCCCCCGTGAGGACGTACCGCACCTCCACGTCGGGCTGTCCCATCTGCAGCCAGCTCGCCCAGAACGGCAGATGGGCGGCCGTCACCGATCCCGTACCGACGACCAACAGCCGCCGGACACCGACCGGTTCGGGCACACCCGCGCCTGCGGTCACCGGGCCGCCGCTCCCGCCCCCGAACCCGCCACGGGCGCGGGCTCGGGAGCGGAGGCGGTTTCCGGCGCCGGCGCCGGGTCCATGGGGGGAGCCATGACAGTCGTGGTGGCGTGTGGTCCCGTGTCTTCACCGGCGCTGCCGCCGCGCAGCGTCTGGCCGTGCACCAGCTCCTGGTAGAGCGCGGAGCGCGTCAGCAACTCCTCGTGCGTACCCCGGTCGACGATGTGTCCCTCGTCCACGACCACGATCAGATCGGCGTCCTGCACGGTCGAGATACGGTGCGCGACCGCGATCACCGCGCGTTCGGCGGCGAGTTCACGCATCAGCGCCCGCAGCCGCTCCTCGTTCTCGCTGTCGAGCTGGGACGTCGGCTCGTCGAAGAGGACGACGCGGGTCTCCCGGAGCAGTACGCGCGCTGCCGCCAGCCGTTGCCGCTGACCGCCCGACAGGTCCTCGGCGCGGCCCAGTTCGGTGTCGAGACCGTCCGGCAGCGCCTCCACGGCCGCGCGCAGCCCGAGCCTCTCAAGTGCCCGCCACAGCTCCGCGTCCGGTACGTCGGTGTCCTGGCCGAGCTGAAGGTTCTGGCGCACCGTGCCCTCGACCAGGGTGAAGCTCTGGTCGACGTAGCTGATCTGACCGCGCAGTTGGTGCAGCGGCCACTGCTCCACCGGGAACCCGCAGATTGAGATCCGGCCCGAATCCGGCAGCAGGAAGCGTTCGGTGAGGCCGAGCAGCGTCGTCTTGCCGGCGCCGGACGGGCCGACGATGGCGGTCAGCCCGCGCGCGGGCGCCGCGAAGTCCGCTCCGTGGATGATCGTGCGCTCGCCGTCGACATAGGTGACCTGGTCGAACTCCACGGCCGGCGCGGTGGCGGACGGTTCGATCTCGGCGGCGGCTCCGGGGTCCTCCGACGGGATCATGAGGACGCTGTTCAGCCGGCCACGCGCGGCAAGTCCGGACTGCATACGGGCGAAGCCCGAGACCAACAGGGTGAGCGGCGAGACCAGTTGGAGCAGATAGACGATGAAGGCGGCGAACTCGCCGATGTTCAGATCCCCGGAGGCGAGCCGTGCCCCGCTGACGACCATCACCGCGACGATCGAGAGCTGCTGGCCGAACTGCATCGTGGGACCGACCAGCGCGCTCACCCGTGCGACGGACACGGCGGCCTTGCGCGCGTCGTCCACGCTGTGCCCCAGCGAGGAAGCCACCTGGCGCTCGGCCAGGAACGCCTTGACGGTGGGCAGCGACAGCACCGCCGCCGTCATCTGCTGGGACATGGTGCCGATGGCGTTCTGCTGCCTCTCCACACCGCTGCGGATCGCCCGTACACAGGCGAAGATGCCGAGTCCGGCGACGGTGAAGGTGGCCAGGACGACCAGGAGCAGGACCCAGTCCAGCAGACCCATGGCGATCAGCGTGCCGACGGCCAGGAAGAGGGACGACGGGATCTGCGCCACGCCGACATCCACCACGGAGCGCAGCTGCGAGCTGTCGGAGCTGGCGCGGGCGACCAGATTGCCGGCGCCTTCGCGCCGTACGCGCCGAAGGGGAAGGGTCAGGATGTGCGCGGCGATCCGGAACCGGGCCTCGGAGACCAGGGCCTCACCGGCGCGGGCGAGCAGGAAGGAGCCGATCGCGGAGGCGAGGCCCGCGCCGAGCGCCAGACCGGCCATCGCGAGCATCGGCCGGATCGGGCGTTCGTCCTGGCCGAGGGCGATCACCAGGTCGCGGACCTGGAGCGGAAGCATGAGGGTGGCGACGGCGGAGAGCATGCTCATCACCACCGCACCGGCGACGGCGGTCTTCCGGCCCTCCAGGAGCTGGGCGAAGACGCGCAGTTCGTCGGTGCCGGCCGGACGTGGTTCTGCCTTGGCCATGGTGGTGGTTCTCCTCAAGCTTGCGGTTGCATCCGGTCACTTTCGGTCGCACGGCCGACGGTTCAGGGCGCGGCGGCGGCCGTGGTCGTCCAGGGCCAGGGCGCCGAGTCGAGGTTCCGGGCGGGGTCGGCGGGGTCCACGTTCGCCGCGGTGCACGCCGCCGAGAGCTCGGCGGCGGTCGGGCGCTCGCGCCCCTGCTCGGCGGCGGCCACGAAGGCGCGGGCCACCACATGCGAACGGTGCTCGCCGAAGCTGAGCCCGCGCATGCCGGTGCGGTCGTCCTTCGGCTCCCAGGCAGCCGTCACGCCCGGGGCCACGACATGCGCGAACGCGGGAGGCGGGCCATCGGGCAGCCCGGTGGCGAGGGCGCTCTCGGTCAACGCGCCGACCACGCCCCACGATTCGGAACTCAGATAGACCACCATGCCGTCGTTACGCGGCAGACTGGCCGGGTTTGAGATGATCTTCGCCCGGTAGATCGCCGACCGGCTCTCCAGCGTGCTCAGTACGGCGTGCCACAGGGCGGGCGCCTGTTCGGCGTCGGCCACCCGCAGATACATGCGCAGCAGATCGCCCCCTCCCGTACGGCCCTTGCCGCTGTCCACCAGGAAGAAGCCCGGTGAGATCAGCGGGCGGGCGGAGGGGAGGACCATCAGGACCACGGGGCGCGCCGGGTCGCCGACCGTACGGCCGGTCTCCCGCAGCGTCACGGAGTCGGGGACGTTCAGGCGCAGACCGTCGATCTCGACCACGCGCCGGCCGGCGGCCGTGCGCCGGTCCGCGAGGACGGCGGGTGCGACGGTCGCCGGGTGGGGGGTCGCCTCGGCGATCCGGGTCTCGTACTCCGGTGCGCGCAGGGTCTTGGGCGCCTTGCGGTCGCGTATGCCGCGGCCGGTGTGCAGCACCTCGTAGAGGGCGCGGGCGAGAGTGAAGCGCATCGCTGACGGGGACTCGGCGGTGACCTCGTCGTCGCCGACCCAGGCGGTCCTGCCGTCCGCGGTGATCCGGACGGTGTCGAGCGCGTTCCGCAGTCCGGCGGAGAGGGGCGGTGGGGTGGGGTCCGTCGGGTGCGCGAGGTCTGTGCCTGTGCCCGTGCCCGTGTTCGTAGCCGTGCTCATGCGGCCTCCCCGAGTCCCACCGTGGAGACGAAGCTCCGCGGATCAAGCAGCGCGGTCCGGCCGATTCCCGCCGCCGCCCGGACGATGGCCGACAGACGGCCGTTCTCCTTGGTCGAGGCGATCAGCCGGTCGATCAGATGCCATCCGGCGTAGGACGTGGCCCGTACGACGAGACCTTCGTCGCCGGGGCCGCCGCCCTCGCGGTAGCCGCGGTGGAAGGCGGCGATCAGCGGCAGTACGCGGGTCAGCTCCTCGCTGCCGCGCGCCACGACCTCCTCGTGGGTGAGCGTCGCCGAGAACGCGTCGTCCGTCTCCTGCGAGGGAATCCGCAGTACCGCCCGGTGGAGCCATTCGCCCACGTACGCCCCGACGTCACGCGCCGGGTCACCGAGCCGGAACTCCTCCCAGTCGTTGACGTACAACGCGCTCTCCGTGGCCAGGAACTGATCCAGCCTCAGATCACCGTGGATCGGCACGCGCGTCGCTTCTGCCTCGGTCGCCCGCAGGCGTTCGAGCCCGTCGAGCAGCGCCGCGTCGCGCTGCAGCAGCCCCCAGCCCTGGATGAAAGCGCCGGTGGCGTTGACGTAGTGCTCCAGCGGCAGCGACCGCAGGTCCTCGACGGGCGGGTACGGGTGCGGGTCCGGCTCGGGGAAGTCCTCCGGCAGGAACGGCAGTTGGTGCAGGGCGGCCACCGTGCGGCCGGCCTCGGCGGACGTCGCCTCGGTGAACTCGTCCTCCGCGGCGAGCTCGCTGCCCGACCGGATGTCGTCGAGCATCCCGAAGACCAGCAGGCGCCCTTCCTCGTCGCCGCCCAGGAATTCGGGGCGGGGGAAGGGAGATTGGCCGCGATTCATCAGGCGTTCGAATGACATGAGCCGCTGGTAGCGCTTCAGGGATTCCTTGGGATTCCCTTTGAGGCGCTTCACGAATACGGCTTCGCCGGTGTCGGTCACGCCCGACCAGTTGTCGTTGCGGCCGGGATAGGAGAAGACCTCCGAGGCGTTGAGTGAACCCAGGTCGAGCTGGACGAGGAGCTGTTCGACCGATGCGTCCACGGGACTGTCGACAGCCGACGCGGAAGACCGGCCCTGCGGGTATTGAATCTTTTCGCCTGCCACAGCCGTTTTCTATCGCGGGACGCCGTCGGCGGACAACGAATTGACCGCCATCGGCCACCCTCGGCCGGGGCGTGGCCCGATGGGTAGCGTCCGGCACTGCTGGGGCCACCGGACTGCTCGGGGCGCCCGGGGTGCCGGGCCGCCCGGGGCCGCCCGCGGCCGTCCGAACGCGGGGCGGGGCGGGGCGAGGCCGCCGGGGCGGGGTCACCGGGCCGCCTCCACGCGGGTCAGCAGGGAAAACCGTACCCACGTGGGAGGCGACGCGACGTTCGGGCCGACGAACGGCGGTCGGTGACGGTTCCTCCGCTAACCGTCACTCGACGCCGCCGCTCGGGGGCCCAGATGTCCGAACCGAGAATTCCGCATTCTCGTCACCCGTGTGCGTGCGGTGAGCGATACGTTCCGCGCCACCGCGTGGTGCTCGCTTTTACGGGCGTCGGGTCGTGGATTCGACCGGGCTCAGACGATTCTTCGCCGTACGGCCCACACAACCGCTTCGATCGGCGTTTCGACGTCGACCCGTTCGCATATCGTCCGCAGTTTTCGGCGCAGTGTGCGGTCGCTCATTCCCATCCTGCGCGCGACCTGCGCCATGGTGCAGCCCTGCGAGACAAGTTGAAGGATTCTCAAGTGATCATTTTCCAGTCCGAGGTGGGGGGCTCTGAGGACACTTCGTGGATTCACCTGTATCAACCTCACGGTTGTCCGGCGGTGAGGCGCCGGATTCCGAGGTGCTCGACGGCCTGAAACAAGAAGCTCGTTCCCTGTGCTGCCGCCGGAAGAGCTGCTGTCTCCGGTTCGTTCGAGCGTGGTCCGAGAAGTATGGATTTCCGGTCTACGCGTCAGTCAATTCCTTCCCCCGTTCCAGTCATCGGACCGGGGTGGTAATCCGGTCCGTCCGCTCGTGACGCGGGAGTTTTCTCCCCCGTGTGCGAGGTGGGCGATGCTCCGGCCACCCGCGGCCATGACACCCCTCCACCTCGCCTCCACTTCGTATGTTCAAACGGTCCGGCGGGGGAGGTGAACAGGGCGCGATGTGATCGCCCTGTGCTGTCGACCCGTCACCGGCCGGTCCGGGGGGTGCCCGTACGGTCTCCCAGCTTCAGTTTTCCGCCCCATCGGAGGCCGTCGGAGGGGGGTACGACACGCCCGGAATATGTGATGCAGATCACAGCATCCTTTGGCGGTCGCCATGAGTCTGGTCGGTGCCGTGATGTCCGGAACGTCGCGACTGGGTACCTCGGCAGGGTGTCCGCCCCGATCCGTCGCGGTCGTGGTCGCGACGGATCGGGGCCTGCCGTCAGGGTCCCGCGCACCGCCCGAAGAGCGGGCCCCGCGAGGGGGGAAACGATCCCCGGGCGACCAATTCAGGGCGCCGGGAGCCCGGTTGATAAACGGCCGAATCGCCGGAGCGAAGGCCCCCGGGGCGGGCGTGGGAAGGCGGTATTCCGGGCACGGCGAGGCGCCCCGCCGGTTACGCGGAGGAAAGGCGATGCCCTTGTTGTGTCAGCCGTGTTAAGTGTCGGTGGAGGCGGGCGGGCCCACTCCCACCGGGGCCCGGAATTGTGCTTCGAAGGGCCCGCGGGCGCTTCAGTTTCCGATCCCCGAACGTTTCTCCACTTCCTCTCCTTGCTCTCTCCGTGCTGTCTTCGCGCCTCCCTCGTGCTCCCTCCGTTCCCTCCGCGCCTCCTCCGTGTCTTCCTCGCGGCTCGTTCACGTCTTCTCCGTGTCCGCGTGGCCGGGGCGCGAACGCGGCCTGCGGGAGGCGCCATCCGGGTGCGAGCGGCTCGTGGGGGCTGGCGGGGCGGGTGCCTCCCCGGCTAGGTTCGCGGGCGTCTGTCATGAACACAGGGAGTGTGAATGCGCAAGGCGCTGAGATGGCTGCTGTCGCTCGTGCTGCTCGTCGGCACGCTGGGCACGGCCGGCGCGGCAACGGCCGCGGACGGGAACGCGGGATCCGCGGCCCCCGACATCAAGGACCAGATCCTCGCCATCCCGGGGATGAGCCTGATCGAGGAGAAGCCGTATCCCGGTTACCGATACTTCGTCCTCAACTACACCCAGCCGGTCGACCACAAACGGCCGTCGAAGGGCACCTTCAAGCAGCGCCTCACGCTGCTGCACAAGGACACCAGCCGTCCCACCGTGTTCTTCACGAGCGGGTACGGCGTGTCCACCAATCCGAGCCGCAGTGAGCCGACACGCATCATCGACGGCAACCAGGTCTCGCTCGAATACCGCTTCTTCACGCCGTCCCGGCCCGAACCGGCCGACTGGTCGAAGCTCGACTACGAGCAGGCCGCGGCCGACCAGCACCGGATCTTCGGCGCGCTGAAGAAGATCTACCCGCAGAAGTGGCTCGCCACCGGTGGCTCGAAGGGCGGCATGACCGCCACGTACTACGAGCGCTTCCACCCCCGGGACATGGACGGCGTCGTCGCCTACGTCGCGCCCAACGACGTGGTGAACAAGGAAGACTCCGCCTACGACCGCTTCTTCGAGCAGGTCGGCACCGAGGAGTGCCGCGACAAGCTCAACGCCGTGCAGCGCGAGGCGCTGGTCAGGCGCGAGCCGCTGGAGAAGAGGTACGCGGAGTGGGCCGAGGCGGAAGGCGCGACGTTCACCACCGTCGGCACGCTCGACAAGGCGTACGAGGCCGTGGTGCTCGACTTCGTCTGGGCCTTCTGGCAGTACAGCCTGGAAGCCGACTGCGCCGACATCCCGCCGGCCACCGCGTCGGACGAGGAGATCTACAACATCATCGACGCGATCTCCGGCTTCTCCTTCTACACCGACCAGGGCCTCACCCCGTACACGCCTTACTACTACCAGGCGGGCACGGAACTCGGCGCGCCCACCGTCAAGCTGCCCCACCTGGGCAACCTGAGCCGCTACGGCTACCAGCCGCCGCGGAACTTCGTCCCGCGTGACATCCCCATGAAGTTCCGCCCCTGGGAGATGCCGTCCGTCGACAACTGGGTCCGCCACAACGCGAACCGCATGATGTTCGTCTACGGCGAGAACGACCCGTGGGGCGCCGAACGCTTCCGCCTCGGCCACGGCGCGCGTGACAGCCATGTGTTCACCGCACCGGGCGCCAACCACGGCGCCAACGTCGCCGGTCTCGTGGCCGACGAACAGGCGAAGGCCACGGCCCGCATCCTCGACTGGGCCGACGTCGCACCGGCCGCCGTACAGCAGGACGCCGCCAAGGCGAAGCCGCTGGCCGCGTACGACTCGAAGCTCGACAAGAAGGACCTGGAGCGGATGCCGACGCTCCGTCAGTAGTCCACAGGCACGAAACCGCCACCGGCGCAGACAAGGGGGGCGCACCGGTGGCGGTGTGCTGCCCGGCCGCAGGCGGCCTGGAGAGGGGAGTCAGCGATCGTAGCCAGTGAGTACGAGGGCCGACACCGCGCTGCGGAATGCCGACGGGAGCACACCAAAAAGGACGCTCGGGCGGCCCCGAAGGTTCCCAGGAAGCGAAGATTCCGCTGATTTCGCTGAAAAGGTGTGCTACGGCCTGTCGTTTGGATCAGGCACCTAGGTGTATTGACTCGCAGGGTTGTTGACGCGGGTGATGGGTGGCTTGCCTCCGAGTGCGGTGTGGCCGCGATGGTAGTTGTAGGTGTGCAGG
>NZ_JBHXRX010000116.1:0-12567 GCF_042714995.1 Streptomyces sp. NPDC058665 | reverse complement strand
GGCCCTGCCTCCATGCGCGCACAACGAGAAGATCACCCCGACAGGAAACCTGTTCGACCCGCACGTTCCCTGACCGGTTGAGATACGGCTACTCAGCTCCACCGCACCGGTCCTGCGCCGGGTGCTGCCCGAGAGCACGAAGGACCGGCTCCTCCGTGCCCCGGCCGGATAGCGAAAGAGACCGTTCTCGATCCAAAACGCGAAGCCCGGACTCCCCGGAGGAACGGGAATGCCGGGCTTCGTGCGTCTTCGATACAGAGCCCATGAACATCTTGTTGCCGACCGGCCTGGCCGCCGTGGGGTGCTGATACTGGTCCGGCGACGGACGGGCGGGGGCGACGGTGGACTGGTGGACTGTGCTGGGAGGGCTGGTCGCGGGGCTGCTGATCGCCACGTTGACCGCGCCGGTGGGCGTGTCCGGGGCGGTGTTCCTCCTCCCGGTCCAGCTGAGCGTCTTCGGCGTGCCGAACCCTGCGGTCACGCCGACGAACCTCCTCTTCAACGTCATCGCCGGACCGGGCGCCCTGTGGCGCTACGGCCGGACCGGCGCCCTGCGCGGACCGCTCACCCGGCGCCTGGTAGCCGGCACCCTGCCCGGGGTGGTCCTCGGCGCCGTCATCCGCGTCTTCGCACTCCCCGGGCCCACCGTCTTCCGGCTCCTGATCGCCGCCCTCCTCCTCCCGCTCGGACTGTGGCTGTGCGCCCGCACCCTCCGCCCGGCCAACGAGCGCACCGTCACCGCTGAACCATCCGCCCGTTCCGTAACCGCCCTGGCGCTGGCCGTGGGGGTGGTGGGCGGGATCTACGGCATCGGAGGCGGCTCGCTTCTCGGGCCGATCCTCGTCGGCAGGGGCCTGCCGGTCGCCCGCGTCGCCCCTGCCGCCCTCGCCGCCACCTTCGCGACCTCGGTCGTCGGCGCGGCCACCTTCGCCCTGCTGTCCCTGGTCAGCAGCGGCGACGTAGCACCGGACTGGTCCCTGGGCATCGCCTGCGGAGCCGGCGGCCTGATCGGCGGCTACCTCGGTGCCCGCCTCCAGCCCCACCTCCCCGAGACAGCTCTGCGGCTCCTCCTCGGAGCCCTGGCCACCGCACTCGGCGCCCTCTACCTGGCCCAGACCCTCCGCTGACCGTGAGTCTTGCTCCGGCGTCCGCTGCTGCGCGTCGCTCCCCGACGATCCTTACGCGCGGTGGTGGCTGGCGAGGGCAAGCCCCGCTGCGATCGCCGAAATTCCGACAAGGACCAGGAACATCGTCGGGTAGCCGCCCAGCGATGCGGCGAGGGCGGCGCCGGCGAAGGGGGCCAGAGCGGCGGCTGCGGTGGTCGGTGCTCCGAGGAGCCCGGACAGGCGGCCGTAGTGGGTAGTGCCCCAGCGGTCGGTGACGGCGGTGGCCTGGAGCAAGGTGAGGTTTCCGCGCACCATTCCGGCCGCGATCGACAGGGCTACCAGCACGGTGTATGGGCCAGGGACCAGGGCGAGTGCTGCGGTGGTGAGGCCGCCGAGGGCGATCAGCGCGGTGGCGCGGGTGGTTGCACCGGTGCGTCGGGCGAGGGTGGCGTAGAGGGTGCGGCCGAGGGTTTGTCCAGCGCCGCCGAGCCCGAGTGCCCATGCTGCTTCGGTGGTGGTGTAGCCCCGTTCCAGGATGAGTGGGACGAGTGCGATCACGGCGGCGGAGACGGTGAAAGCGGAGAGCGTCAGGGCGGCGGCCAGCGTCCAGAACGGCCTGCTGCGGGCAACCTGGTCTGCCCCGATGCTGAGGTGTCGGGGGCTTTGCAGAGCTTGCGGCCAGGGCGCGTTCAGCGCGAGTGCGTGGGTGGGGATGGTCACCGCGGCGAGGACCAGGGCAAGGACGCCGTACGTGGCTCGCCAGGACATGTGGTCGGCGAGCGCTGCGGTGATGGGTGCGAAGAGGGTGGAGGCGAGGCCGCCCGCGAGGGTGACGATAGTGAGGGCACGGACGTGGTCAGGGGCCCACCAGCGGGTGAGAGCGGCGAAGGCGGGCTGGTAGAAGGTGGCCGCCATCGCGAATCCTGCCAGCAGCCACCCGGCGAAGAACACGGGCAGGTTGGGGGCCGCGGCGACGATGAGCAGGCTCACGACGCCGAGAGCGGAGCCTGCGGTCATGACGGTACGCGGGCCACGGTGATCGATGATCCGGCCGACACGGATGCCGGCGAAAGCTGAGATGAGCAGCGCGAGGGAGAACGCTCCTGTTGTGGCGCCGGAGGGCCAGCCGGTGTCCGCGATGATGGCGGGGTTCAGGACGGGGAAGGCGTAGAAGACGATGCCCCAGCTGGTGATCTGTGTGGTGCACAGTGCGGGGAGTACGGCGCGGGGCCGCGACCGGTCCCCTGTTCCGGTCGCGGCCCCGTGGGCGTGAAGCTCTGTCACGCGCAGCAGCCGCCAGGGGCCTGCTCACCATCGGCCGCGGCGGGGGCGCCGATCTGGACGAGTGCGGGTTCTGGTGCGCAGCAGCCCCCGCCGTCGCTCTGCTCCGTGGTGGCGGGGTCGTCGAAGAGGCCGGCGCCGCCGCAGACTCCGGTCTCGGGGAGGGTGAGTTCGACGCGGTCGGCGGATTCGGTGTCGCCGGCGAGGGCCGCCACTACGGAGCGGACCTGCTCGTATCCGGTCATGGCGAGGAAGGTGGGGGCGCGGCCGTAGGACTTCATGCCGACCAGGTAGATACCGGGTTCGGGATGGGACAGCTCGCGGTGTCCGTGCGGGTAGACGGTGCCGCAGGAATGCTGGTTGGGGTCGATCAGCGGCGCCAGTTCGACCGGCGCCTGGAGGCGCTCGTCGAGACGGAGGCGGATCTCGGAGAGGAAGGAAAGGTCGGGGCGCAGGCCCGTCAGCACGACGACCTCGTCCACCGGGTCGAGGCGGCGTCCGTCTTCGCCGGTCAGGACCAGGCGCCCGTCCTCTGCGGGCTCGATGGTCTCGGTGCGGAAGCCGGTGACGGCGTCGGCGTGTCCATTGTCGACGGCCGCCTTCGCGGCGAGGCCGAGCGCGCCGCGGGCGGGCAGCTGGTCGGCGGTGCCGCCGCCGAAGGTCGAGCCGCTGATGCCGCGCCGCAGGATCCACACCGTGTGCGTGCCCGGTTCGTCCTTGGCGACGTCGGCGAGGGTGGCGAGCGCGGTGAACGCGGAGGCACCGGAGCCGATCACGGCGGTGCGCCGGCCGGCGTAACGGGCGCGGACGGCCGGGTCCTTGAGGTCGGGGATGCGGTAGGAGATGCGCTCGGAGGCGGCGTGTTCACCGAGGGCGGGCAGCCCGTCGGAGCCGATGGGGCTGGGGGTGGTCCAGGTGCCGGAGGCGTCGATCACGGCGCGGGCGAGGATCCGCTGCTCGGTGCCGTCGGTGAGTGTGACGCGGACGGTGAAGGGCTGCTGCTCGCGGTCGGCGTCGACGAGACGGTCGCGCCCGAGCCGGGAGACGCCCGTGACGGTCGCGCCGTAGCGCACCTTGTCGCCGAGGACGTCGGCGAGGGGCTGGAGGTACCGCTCGGCCCAGTCCGCGCCGGAGGGGTACGTGGCGCCGTCGGGGGCGGTCCAGCCGGTGGGGGCCAAGAGCTTTTCGGCGGCCGGGTCGACAAGTTCGGACCAGCTGGAGAACAGCCGCACATGCCCCCACTCGCGTACGGCACTGCCCGCGACGGGCCCGGCTTCCAGTACCAGGGGTTCGATGCCGCGCTCGGTGAGGTGGGCGGCGGCGGCCAGGCCGACGGGGCCGGCTCCGATCACCACGGTCGGCAGGTCGGTGGTGGGCACGTGAGTGAGCGGCGCAGACACGGCGACTCCTCCTTGGTTCGACATCCGTCAATGACTTGCACGCCCAGACTGCCATCTGCTTCGATGACCGTCAACATAGACGTTTATCGAATCAATAGGAGTGTGTGATGGAACGGCTTGACGTCGCAGTCATCGGAGGCGGGCAGTCCGGCCTCGCCGCCGCCCACGCCCTGCGTGAACAAGGGCTGAAGCCGGTGGTTCTGGAGGCGTCCGATCGGGCGGCCGGTTCCTGGCCGTACTACTACGACAGCCTCACCCTCTTCTCCCCCGCCCGGTACAGCTCACTGCCCGGCCTGCCGTTCGGCGGCGACCCGGACCGATACCCCCACCGCGACGAGGTCGTCGCCTACCTCCTGCGGTACGCCGGCGGACTGGACGCCGAGATACGCACCGGCCACAGGGTGCGTGAAGTCCGCCCGGACGGGGAGGGGTTCACGCTCACCATGGCCGACGAATCCGAGGTCGGGGCCCGAGCCGTGGTGGCTGCGACCGGCGGATTCGGCCGGCCCAAACGCCCCGCACTACCCGGTCTGGACTCCTTCACCGGAAGCGTCCTGCACGTCAGCGACTACCGCAGCCCGGAGCCCTTCGCCGGGCAGCGCGTCGTGGTGGTGGGCGCCGGCAACTCCGCCGTGCAGATAGCGGCGGAACTCGCCCTGCGCGCCCGCGTCACCCTCGCCAGCCGGGCTCCCGTGAAGTGGTTCAAGCAGCGCCCACTGGCGGGGAAGGACCTGCACTTCTGGCTCAAGGTCACCGGCCTGGACGCCGCGCCCCTCGGCCGCTTCCAGAAAGCTCCGGCCACCATGGCCGTCATCGACGACGGCCGCTACCGCGCGGCCCTCGCGGCCCGCGCCCCCGACCGGCGCCCGCTGTTCACCGGCATCGACGGCACCACACTGACCTGGCAGGACGGCACGACCGAACACGTCGACACCATCGTCCTGGCCACCGGCTACCACCCCGACCTCACCTACCTCGAACCCCTGGGCGCCCTCGACGGGCAGGGGCACCCCCGTCATCGCGACGGAGCCTCCCTCACCCATCCCGCTCTGGCGTATGTGGGGCTGGAGTGGCAGCGCAGCCTCTCCTCCGCCTCCCTGCGCGGCGTCGGCCGCGACGCGCAGCGCGCCGCCCGCCGGCTCGCGGCCCGCCTCCTCCTCGCGTAGCCGCCCGGCGGCGGCAGCCCCTGGGCGCTTGGTTCGACGTGTGTCAACATAGACGTATGTCGAATGTGCAGGTGTTGCCGCTGCTGGAGCCCGATGCCGCCGAGGTCGCGCCGTGCTGCCCGCCGCTGACCGAACGCACCTTCAGCGCCGAAGAGGCGGAAGTGGCCGCCAGGATGTTCAAGGCACTCGGCGACCCGGTCCGGCTCCGTCTGTTCTCCGCCGTCGCCTCCCACGAGGGCGGAGAGGCGTGCGTGTGCGACATCTCCGATGTCGGCGTCTCCCAGCCGACCGTCTCCCACCACCTGAAGAAGCTCAAGGACGCCGGACTGCTGACGTCGGAGCGGCGGGGCACCTGGGTCTACTACCGGGTGCAGCCCAGCGTGCTGGCGGCGATGGGCCAGCTGCTGACCACCGCGGCCGGCACCTGACCTTCGCCCCGACCCACAGGAGCCACACCATGTCCACCCACGTCGGACGGGCGCCGGCCATCGTCGTGCCGCTCCGAGCCGCGCACGCCGACGAAGTGCTGGCGATCTACCGGGCCGGCATCGACGAGGGCAACGCGACCTTCGAGACCGAGCCCCCGTCCTGGGACTCTTTCGATACGGCGAAACTGCCCGAGCACCGCTTCGCTGCCGTCGGCGACGACGGCAAGGTAGTGGGCTGGGCAGCCGTCTCACCTGTATCAAACCGCTCTGCCTACGCCGGAGTTGTCGAGCACTCGGTATATGTCCACCCCGGCGCCCGCGGGCGCGGTATCGCCTCCGCACTGCTCGGAGCGCTGATCGAATCCACCGAGGCGGCCGGTATCTGGACCATCCAGTCCGGCATCTTCCCCGACAACACCGCCAGCCTCGCGCTTCACCAACGAACCGGCTTCCGCGTCATCGGCACCCGCGAACGCGTCGGCCGCCACCACGGCGTCTGGCGCGACGTCCTGCTTGTCGAACGCCGCAGCACCGCCATCACCTAGTACCTACGGAGTGGGGCGGGGAGGCAGCCGGGGATGACGATCCGGGACCAGGGCGCCATGGCGGTTACGAGGCGTCGCAGCCCGTGGTCAGTGCAACAGGGCGGCGATTTCGCGTGCCGCGTCTCGGGCGGGGCGGCCGACGCCGATGAGGGTGGCGGAGGCGGGGCCGGTCCAGTCGCCGTAGCCGAGCAGGTGGAGACTGGGTTCGCCCACAGCCCGTGTGCCGTTCGTGGGGATGTGGCCGCGTGGCCCGCGCAGTGCGAGCGGGGCGAGGTGGGAGAGGGTGGGGCGAAAGCCTGTGCACCAGATGACGGTGTCGATCTGGTTGCGTGTGCCGTCTGACCATTCGGCGCTGTCGGAGGTGAGGCGGGTGAACATGGGCTGGGCTTTGAGCAGTCCGGCGTCGCGGGCTTCGCGTACGGGAGGTACGGCGACGATGTCGCCGAGGGAAGCGACACCTCCGGTGTCCGTGCGGCCTTCGTCCAGGGCGCGGCGGCGGGCGGTCGCGGCGTCGAATAGGGCGCGGCCGTCGATGTCGTCGGCGAGGAAGCGCGGCGGGCGTGAAGTCACCCAGGTCAGCTCGGTGTTGTGGGTGAGGTCGGCCGCGATCTGGGCGCCGGAGTTGCCTCCGCCGACCACGGCGACGCGTTGTCCGGCGAAGTCGGCCGGGGCCCGGTATTCGGCGGTGTGGAGCTGGCGGCCGGCGAAGACGTTCATGCCGGGCACGGCGGGCAGGAACGGCCGCCACCAGGTGCCGGTCGCCGAGATCACGGCTCGTGCGGACCAGGCACCGGTGTCCGTCTCCACCCGCAGCCGTGCGCTGTCGCGCCGTACGGCGTTCACGCGCACCGGCCGGTGTACGGGCAGGTCGTAGCGGTGTTCGTAGTCGGTGAGGTAGGTCACGACGTGCCCGGCACCCGGATATTCCTGGCGCGTCTGCGGAGGCATGAGTCGGCCGGGCAGTGAGGAGTACGCCGCCGGGAGAACAGGCGCAGCGAATTCCAGGCGTGCTGCCATGCGCCGCCTGCCTGGGGTTGGGCGTCGAGGACGACGAAGTCCAGGCCGAGGCGGCGCAGGTGGTAACCGGCGGCGAGTCCGGCCTGGCCGCCGCCGATCACCACCACATCGGCCGTCGTGGTCACGGGCCCGCCGTGACCACGACGTGTCCGTCGGCGCTTGGGCGCGCAGGGGAGTTGGGACGGGGCATCAGGGGTTCGTCGTTTTAGTGGCCGTGCTGGTGGTGATCGCCGTGGGGGCGAACTTCCGCCGCCAGGCCAGGGAGACGTAGACCAGTCCGATCAGGACGGGGACTTCGATGAGGGGGCCGACGACACCAGACAGTGCCTGGCCGGAGGTGACGCCGAAGGTGGCGATGGCGACGGCGATGGCGAGCTCGAAGTTGTTGCCGGCCGCGGTGAACGCCAGGGTCGTGGTGCGGTCGTAGGCCAGGCCGATGGCCTTGCCCAGCGCGAAGGTCCCGAAGAACATGATCGCGAAGTACACCAGCAGCGGCAGCGCGATCCGGGCGACGTCCATGGGCTGGGAGGTGATCGTCTTTCCCTGGAGGGCGAAGAGGATGACGATCGTGAACAGCAGCCCGTACAGTGCCCAGGGGCCGATCTTCGGCAGGAACGTGGCCTCGTAGGACTCGCGGCCCATCTTCTTCTCGCCCAGACGGCGGGTCAGGAACCCGGCCAGCAGCGGGATGCCGAGGAAGATGACGACGTTCAGCGCGATCTTCCACATGGAGATGTCGAGGGTCTCGCCGTCGCCCAGGCCGAGCCAGCCGGGGAGCAGGTCGAGGTAGAGCCAGCCGAGGAGGCCGAAGGCGATGACCTGGAAGACGGAGTTGAGGGCGACGAGGACGGCTGCTGCCTCACGGTCGCCGCACGCCAGGTCGTTCCAGATGATGACCATGGCGATGCAGCGGGCGAGGCCGACGATGATCAGGCCGGTGCGGTACTCGGGAAGGTCAGGGAGGAAGATCCAGGCCAGCGCGAACATGACGGCGGGGCCGACGATCCAGTTGACCGCCAGTGACGATGCCATGAGCTTGCGGTCGCCGGTGACGGCGTCCAGCTTGTCGTAGCGCACCTTGGCCAGCACGGGATACATCATGATCAGCAGGCCAACCGCGATCGGCAGGGAGATGCCGCCGATCTCGACCTTGGCGAGTGCGTCGTTCAGTCCCGGGATCAGCCTGCCGAGTCCGAGGCCCAGGGCCATGGCGAGCAGGATCCATACGGCCAGGAACCGGTCGAGCGTGGAGAGCTTGGCGACGACCGAGCCATCCTCTCCGCTCTGCGGAGATGTGGCGGCGACAGCGGTCGGTTCGGTGGGGGTCACGGACAGGCCCTCTTGTTCTCGGCGGCGGTACGGGCGGAGGCGGCCAGGTCGGAGAACTGGCCCGCGAGCTGGGCGATGACGTCCGGCCGGAGCTTGTAGTACGTGAACCGCCCGCACGGTTCCGTCTCCACCACTCCCGCCTCGCGCAGGACGCGCAGATGGTTGGAGAGGTTCGTCTGCCGTGCGCCGGTCTCCTCGACCAGATGCGTGGTGCAGAGGGTCTCGCGGGCGAGCAGGGTCACGATCTGCATCCTGAGCGGGTCCGCGAGAACCCGGATCAGGTCAGTGTCGACTGACGTCATCATGGGCTGATACTGTCACATCAGTGGCGACTGACGCCACCGGGTGCTGATGTCACTGACGCCTGACTCCGTCGCGCGACGTCCCGCGTCGCCCGTGAGAAACAAGAGAGCTCTCGATGCCTGACAAGCCTTCTGTGCTGTTCGTGTGTGTCCACAACGCCGGCCGCTCCCAGATGGCCGCCGCGTGGCTGACCCATCTCGCGGGGGACCGCGTCGAGGTCCGCTCGGCCGGATCGAACCCCGGCGACGCCGTGAACCCCGCCGCCGTCGAGGCGATGGCCGAGGTCGGCATCGACATCTCCGCCGAGACCCCGAAGATCCTCACCGTCGACGCGGTCAAGGAGTCGGACGTCTGCATCACCATGGGCTGCGGCGACACCTGCCCCGTCTTCCCCGGCAAGCGCTACCTCGACTGGACGCTGGACGACCCGGCGGGCCAGGGCGTCGAGGCCGTACGGCCCATCCGCGACGAGATCAAGAAGCGCGTCGAGGTCCTGATCGAGGAGATCGCGCCGGAGAAGACGGCGTGAGCGAGATACGCGACGTCATCATCATCGGCTCCGGCCCCGCCGGATACACCGCCGCCCTCTACACGGCCCGCGCCCAGCTGAAGCCGCTGCTGTTCGGCAGCTCGATCTTCGTCGGCGGCGCACTGACGACGACCACCGAGGTCGAGAACTTCCCCGGCTTCCCCGAAGGCATCGACGGCCCCGTCCTCATGGAGAACATGCGGGCCCAGGCCGAGCGCTTCGGCGCCGAACTGGTCGACGACGACATCGTCTCCGTCGACCTGACCGGCCTCGTCAAGGAACTCACCGACTCCCAGGGGACGGTCCACCGCGCGAAGGCCGTGATCGTGGCGACCGGCTCCGGCTATCGCAAACTCGGACTGCCGCGTGAGAACGAACTCTCCGGCCGCGGCGTCTCCTGGTGCGCCACCTGCGACGGCTTCTTCTTCAAGGGCCGCGACATCGTCGTGGTCGGCGGCGGGGACACCGCGATGGAAGAAGCCACCTTCCTCACCCGCTTCGCCAACTCCGTAACCGTCGTGCACCGCCGCAGCACCCTGCGGGCCTCCCGGGTCATGCAGAACCGTGCCTTCGCCGACGACAAGATCTCCTTCGTATTCGACAGTGAGATCGCGGAGATCAAGGAGGAGAGCGGCATGCTCTCCGGCCTCGTCCTGCGGGACACCTTCACCGGCAAGACCCGAGACCTTGACGCGACGGGCCTGTTCATAGCGATCGGCCACGACCCGCGCACCGAACTCTTCACTGGTCAGCTGGAGATGGACCACGAGGGCTACCTCAAGGTCGAAGCCCCCTCCACCCGCACGAACGTGCCCGGTGTCTTCGCCGCCGGCGATGTCGTCGACCACACCTACCGCCAGGCCATCACCGCCGCCGGTACCGGGTGCGCCGCCGCCCTGGACGCCGAGCGTCACCTAGCCGCTCTCACAGACGCCGAGAACGCCGCGAGCGGTGCGAACACAGTCGAGCCGGACAACACCCCGGCAGACGTCTGATCGCTCGTCCTAAAGGTTCGTGCGTAACGGCCGGGACCACGGGTTGCGTAGAGGCGACAGGTTTCGCCTGGATTCCGCAAAGGGTCCTTGTCGGTACGCAATCCAGGCAAGCGCGGGCTCCAGGCAGCGCGTCGAGGCACCGCCATCCGTCCCGTCATCGCGCCTTGCGCCGCTCCTGAGGCCGGTCCGCGACTGGGCCCGTCACGTGCTGGGTGGAAGATCCTGCCCTCCTGACTACCAGCTTCTGTTGGCCGTCGGCGGGCAGATCGGCCGCGCGGCGCAATCGCCACGCCAGCACGTCACTGACGGAATCTGCGGTATCCAACTCCCTCCGTGCTGTCGCCTCGTGAAGGAGGAGCATGGGGTCGTGCCCCACGCCTTCCGCATCGGCGAGGGCGGCGGCCAGGGCGTGCCAGCCGGGTTCGGCGAGGATCTGCCCGGCCAACTCCGGCACCGCCATGTGTATGTGCGCTGCTTGCCGCTGTAGCCGGGATTGGGTGAGTTGCTGGACGCGTTGGTGGAGGGCGGCCATGGGCTGCTGGGCGGCGGTCCAGTAGGCGTTGCGCAGGTGCTCGGCGCTCTGGCGGCCTGCGGCGGCTTGCTGGGCGTGGTTCTTTCTGGCGTGCCAGTGGGCGGCGGCGGTGATGAGGAAGAACGCCATGTCGATCACCATGGCCGTGGTCGCGCCGTCTTCCCCGTGCCCGAGGACGGGTCCGCTGCGGACGAGTTCGCGTGCGGCCTGGCGAAGCGCCCGGTCATGCCCGTGCGCTGCTTGGGTGTGGGAGCGGGTGGCGCGCTCGAACAGGAAGGCTGCTCGGCGTAGTTCGTGCCGGGTGGGTGCGGCGGAGGTGGTGGCGAGTGCGTCCAGGACTTCCCCGGCTCCGGCGATGCGGGCGGCGATCTGTTCGTCGGTGCCGTGGTCGATTACCAGCAGCGCTTGCCACATCGCGGTCGTCGCGTGCCGCCTGGCCCCGGCCGCTCCCGGCCACCGTGGACCTGCGGCTGTGTCGGCGTCTGTACTGCCTTCCGGACCGCTGGTGGTCCAGCGTTTGCGGATCTTGGGGAGGGAGAGGTCGGGGGCGAGGGTGGAGCCCGCGTAGAAGACGGGTTCACCATCGTGGTTGCGGTCGTCGGGGAGGGCGACTTTGTAGCCGAGCAGGTCGCCGGAGGGCGCGGTGCGCTGATGGACCAGGAGACCGGCTGCGGTAAGGCGGTCGAAGAACTCGGTCTCGTTCACGGTGCCGGCTGCTGCGTGTCGGACGGTTTCGCGTAGTTCCTCGCGCGGGGCCTGGGGCCGGTTCTCGCGTTCGGCTTTGTGGCGCTCGGCGCTGGTGGGGCGTTTGGCGGCGGTGCCGTCGCCGGGGTTGAGCTGCCGCAGGCCGTACTCGGCTTCGAGGAGGCGGGCTTCGGCCTGGGCGCGGGCGGCGTCGTTGTTGAGCCGGGGTCTGCGGCCGTCTTCGCGGACGAGGGTGGCGATGATGTGGATGTGGTCGTCCGCGTGACGTACCGCGGCCCACCGGCATGCGGAGTCGTCGCCGGTGGGGGCGATGCCGGTGGCGGCGACCATGCGGCGGGCGATGTCGGCCCACTGCTCGTCGGTGAGGTGCGGGTCTTCGGGAGCCGCCCGGACGGACAGGTGCCAGACATGCTGGTCGGGGCGGCGTGAGGGGGACAGGGCGTCGACGGGCTGGTCGAGGAGCTGTGCGAGGTCGGCGTAGGTGGCATCCGGGTGGCGGCCGGGGTCGGGGGCGAAGGCGTCCCAGTCCGCGACGAGGTGCGGGTCGGTGTGCTCCTCGCATCTGCCGGGCTCGTACAGGTAGAAGATGAGGCCGACCGTGCGGCTGCCCCGCTTCTGTACACAAGGAATCATCCGGGCCGGTTCTCGTTGCTGAGGTAGTGCTGGGTGAAGGCGTCGACCCGTCGCGCGGCGCGTTCGACGGCGTCGAGGACGGCGGACGCTTGGATTGCGTCGGCGCCGGAGTTGGCGGCTTTGGCGACCTGGTTGAGGTTGTTGCCGATCTGGCCGAGATGCCGGCGCAGCGCGAACAGCTCGTTGACGACTTCGCGTTCACCGGCTACCTCGGCGGCGGTGCGGCCGAGGTCTCGGGCGGCGGTGCGGCCGGCGCGTGCGAGGAAGGCGGCGATGCTCATACCGCAGGCGGCGGCGCCGGAGGCGAGGAGGCGGTACTCGGTGTCGTTCATGCGGCAGCTCGGCTGGTGGATGCGCTTGTCGTCGTCACGCAGACGCTCACGCTGCTTCACACGCGGCTTCAACGGAGCGGCGCTGTGCTCGCACGACGAACGGTGGCATGCGTGCTTCTCCTGCTGTTCCGGATGCGGGCCGCCCTCGGCCGCATCCGGACCGGCCGGCGCCCCCGGGCGCCGGGGCCCGCCCCCCACCGCGGGGGGGGGGGATTGGGTTGGAAGTGATGCCACCGCAGCAAATGAGACACGGGAACATGGGGCGC
>NZ_JBHXRX010000115.1:0-12901 GCF_042714995.1 Streptomyces sp. NPDC058665 | reverse complement strand
CCAGCAGACGAGCAGCTACGGACCGGTGGATTCCGCCCCGCACCCACACCATCAGGCGACGACGGAACCCGCCAAAGACTCACAAACCGCCCTCTGAGGGCGCTGTTCAGCACGAACGACCGGGGTCTGGAGGCTGTGGAGGCGTTCACGAACCGGCAGCTCCAGTGGGAGCTGGTCGCGGGCGCGCTGGCCGGGCATCTGCGGCAGATCGCCGAGCCCGGGTTCGATATCGAGGACCTGGAGCGCCCGCGTCACAACGTGCTGGTGTTCCACGGCGTCGGGGGAATCGGCAAGACGACCTTGTCCCGCAAGCTGGAGGCCGCGCTCACCGGGGCAGACCAGCGCCCTGCCCAGTGGGGTGAACCCGCCTGGCCGAAGGGGCGGATTCTTCCCGTACGCATCGATCTCGCCCGCTCCGCCGGCACGTCCTTCGAGGACGTTGTGCTCACGATCCGTGCCGCGCTCGCCGAACTGGGACGCCCGCTGCCCGCCTTCGATATCACTCTGCGCCGCTACTGGGAGACCCAGCACCCCGGCGAATCCCTGGAAGAGTACGTGCGGCGCGGCGGCCTCGCGGGCCGGTTCGGCAGGGCAATGCCGCAGCAGGTGCAGTCTGCTCTCTCGGACGTCGCCCAGGCGCTCCTTCTGCCCGGCACCGTCGGCACGGCGGTCGGCCAGGTGGCCGGCTCCCTCACCAGGGCGCTGCGGGAGCGGCGGCAGACCGTGCGGGCGCTCGCCGGATGCGCGCACCTGGCCGACCTGCTGGAGGCCGAACCGGACCTGGAGGCGCTCTCCTTCTACCCGCACCTGCTGGCCTGGGAGCTTGCGCAGCTGCCCGCAGGCAAGGCCGTGACTCCGGTGATCTTGCTGGACACCTTCGAGGACGTCGGCGACCGAACGCACCGCGACCTGGAGCGGCTCATCCAGTGGGTGGTGTGGCTGATGCCGAACTGCTTCCTCGTCATCACCGGCCGCTCCCGCCTGCAATGGGCCGACACGGCCCTCCAGGGGCAGCTCGACTACACCGGCCCGACCGCCTGGCCGGGCCTGTCCCTTCCCGCCGCCGTCCCCGCCGCCCGGCCGCCCCACGGCCACAGCCGTCAGGTCCTCGTCGGTGACTTCTCCCCCGAGGACTGCGACGACCACCTCGCCCGCCGGCTCACCCGCGACGGCGCACCGCTCATCGATGAGGAGATCCGCCAGGTCATCACCGACCGATCCCACGGCCTGCCGCTCTACCTCGACCTGTCGGTGATGCGGTTCCTGGAGATTCGCCGCACCCGCAACCCGCAGCCGGCCGACTTCGAAAACGACTTCCCGGCGCTGATCGCCCGCACCCTGTCCGACCTCACCCCGGACGAGCGGCACGTCCTGCGCTCCGTGGCCCTGCTGGACGCCTTCGACCTGAACCTGGCCACCGCAGCCGCCGGACTGCGGCACCAGGCGCCGGCCCTGCGGCTGATCGAGCGGCCCTTCGTACGCGAGAACGCCTTCGGACTGTGGCCCTACCACCTGCACGGCCTGATCCGCTCCACCGTCCGCGGTGCCGACGACCAAGCCGATGACCGCTGGTCGGCGCGCGACTGGGAGCAGGCGGCCCGGCGTGCGCTGGCCGCCGTCGGCGAGCAGTGGAGTGCGCGGACCAGCCGGGACCGGATGCTGCTGGTCGGCTGTCTGCGCCAGGGCCTCGCCCTGGCCCGGGACTTCCGGCTCGAACTGGGCTGGCTGGCCGACGCCGCCTGGGCGTACGTCAGCGACTCGGTGTGGGAGCCACTTGCCCCGCCCGCCCGAAACGACACCGACGGCGGCATGACGACAGCGGCCGACGCCCTCGTCGAACTCCTGGCCGCGCTCGCCCGCCGCCAGCACGAACACCGCTCGATCACCGCCGACCGGCTCACCGCCGTGACGAGCACCGGACTCCTGCCGCCCGACCTGCACGAGATGGCCCTCTACTACCTGGCCAAAGCGCAGCGGGACCTCGGACGCACCGAGGAATCCCGGCAGGGGATGCGGCACGTCGCCGACGGCGGCGGCCGGCTCGCACCGGCCGCACGACGCGGCCTCGCACACCTGGCGCGCCTCGCCGGAGGCTTCCCCACCGCCCAGGAGAGCGCCCAGGCTCTGGGCTGGGCGGGCCGCCACCACCGCGTCCTTGGCGATGTGTGGTGGCCCCAGGGCGACATGACCCGGGCGGCGGCCTCATACGAAGCCGCCCGCAACGAAGCCGAACAGCACAGCGTCGCGGGCGAACGCGCCACCGCCCAGGCCCAGCGCGCTTTCGTCCTGGCCTTCACCGACCCCGGCCTGGCCACCGATGAACTCGAACTCGCCCAGCAGCTGCTCACCGGACTCGACCTGCGCGCCACCGGCCTCACCATCCGCATCGCCGCCGTTGTCCGCGACGCCGGCACCACAGGAGACCTGCCGGACCGCCTCAGCGTGCTGCGCACCGAGATCGGCGCCGCCGGCCTGGCCACCATGGAAGCCACTCTGGAACTGGCCGGGTGCTTCCACCATGCCGTCCGAGGCGCACACGAGGACCTGGCAGCCGGTATCGCCCGGCTCCGCGACCTGAACCGCGACGGCGACTACGCCTACTACGTCGACATCGCCCACTTCATGGGCGGACTCCCGCTCCCGGACGAGCCGCCGTCGCGGTCACAGTGGCTCGACGGACATGAACGCACCCGCGACCGGTGGCAGACCCTGGTCACCGCCCGGCGTACCCACCACGCGGTTTAGGAGTTGGGGTCCTTGCCCACCAGGCCGGACAGCAGCTCGATGATCTGGGCCTGGTTACGGTCCATCTTCTCGCCCAGGGCCTGTACCGCACCGGCGAGCTGGTCCACCTTCTGATCAAGATTGCCGACCTGGAGCCTCACGGCGGTCAGATCGCTCTTGACGATCCCGAACTCACGGTCGGTCTTCTCCTGCACCTGCTCGAAACGCCGGGTGAGAGCAGCGAGTTCACTGTGGGCGACGGGATCCTCGGGCACATGAACTCCTGCCGGAAAATGAAGGGACGACCGGTGTCCTGTCTCAACGAACCCAGTCGACCTCGATCCGCTGACCAGGGACGACTAACTTCGTTGAGACAGCCCTCTCTGGAGCGGACCTGCGCGCCGGATTCGTCAGCCTGCGACGACTGGATTCGCTGAGACGAACCGCGTCGACTCGGTTCGTTGAGACAGGACAACCGGGTTCTCGGGCACCTACGGTAGCGCGCCCCCGGAGCGGACAGCAGATGTTCACCATCTCGGGAGGCACCACAGCTCTGCCAGGGCCTTCTCTGCGGTGCCGGTATCCGTCAGCTCTTGAATCTTCACTGCCGTCCCCACCTCGTCTGCGTTGAGATCGAGGGTAGATGGGGGGGACTGACAACGGTGGGAGAGTGGGCGTGCTGAGCATACGTACGCCCCGCCGACGGGGGGTTGCGGCAGGGCGTACGAGTTGGAGGTGATTCCGGGCACGCCGGAGGCACGGCCAACACTAGGTCACGAAACGATAACGGCGCAAGAGTGTTGCCGCGGTCATCCTTTGGCGGTGTTCCCGAGCTCTGGTCCGGGCGGCATTGGGGCAGGCACCTGATACTGCATGAGCTCGGGAACTGGCTCTTCGATGAACCACAGCCGATAGTCGGCGTCCCAACGTCCCCCGTGTTCCTTCACTCGGTCTTTTAGGCCGTACGGGACGGACAGCCAGATGCGGCCCGCGTAACGCCGCTGAAAGAGTTCGTGGGTCCGCTTGCGCATGTGCTCCCACGCCTCAGTCGCCATGGCCGAAACGATTGCGCTACTCCCTGCCGCTGCGAGTGCAGCGAGGTCAGGGTTCCCCGAGTCCACCGTGTTGCCGGTCAGTCGGATTGACAGGACATCCTCCGCGCTGTCCTCCTCTTCAACGGCCAGCAGCCACAGACCGTGAAAGCGCGGCAGCACGTCCTCGGGTGTGGTTCGAGGGTCACGCGTGGCAAGGATCTCCACCAGGGCGTCAACTACGTGCCATGCGGGAAGGCGGGAGCTGGAAAAGGCGTCGTAAATCGTGCTGCGCTTGACGTCGGCACCTTTGAGCGCCTCGGCCAACTTCCCCAGGGACAACAGTCCCGCGCCCCGGTGCAGCTCGTGCAGGGCCTCGTTGAGCTGCGCGTGGCTGCCGTGCAGCTTCGGCTTCTGGAACCGACCGGGTCTCCCCACCTGTGCCCCCACCGTTTGAAACCGTTTGGAACCGTCCGGGAATCATCGCAGCCGTTCGAAGTCGTCATGGGCCGTTCGAAGGCATCGGCGTCCATTGCTCACTGTCCAACCCAACAAGACTGCTGGTGAAAGTGGTTGTAGCCGCGATGGGGCGGCCTCGATGACGCCATGGAGGGAAGCAATGGGGAAGACCAAACGGCGCAGCGCACGCCGACTGATGCGGGCAGCTACTTTCGCGGCCGTCAGGGGCGCTGCCGCTGCGGCAGGCAGCGCACTCGTGACGACCCTCGTCTACTGGATAGCGCGCTGACCGTGCCGCTCCCTCGTGTGGTGCGCGGCATGGCGGCCTTCTACGCAGCCGGTGCGTGCTTGCTGGCCACTGCCAGGGCGGCGACCAGGGCGAGCAGATCACCCCAGTCCCACATGCGCCGACCCTGCGGGTCGAGCGGGACGGGCGCGATGCACTCGGCTCCGGTCGTCACGCTCGGGGCCTGTTCGGGCCCGGTGTGCAGTTCGAGGTCGCCACCGCCTGCGAACTGCCGATCGTCGGCCCGGCCCCCTACCTGAACATGGTCCTCGCCACCCCGGCCGGGCACGTCCTGCACCAGTTCCCCTACAGCGAGCAGCTCCTGTCCCGCAGTCCCGAAGGCTGGGTGTCGGTCGCCCGACTGGAGGCCGGCCCCCGCCCCGCAGCCCGGCGGTGAACTGGTGCCGCCCATCCAGACGGCGGTGAACTTCTCCTTCACCCCGATCGAGCTGGACCACCCCGATCCGTTCGGCGTCACCGTCGTGCTGATGGAAGAGGATGGCTACCGCATCAGCCTCACCGAGGCGTTCGCCCGCTGAATCTGCCGCTGGACGAGAACGCCTTCATCCCAGCGGGTCCTCGTAGATGGCCGGCCGTCGGGCTTGCAACTGGCCGAACCAGATCCGCCAGGCGTAGGTCAGGGCTGCAAGGCCGGGGGCGAAGAGGACCGGCCACACGAGCCAGGGCGGGGGCCAGTCCGGGGGCCAGTGCTGATCGAGCATGAGGCCGGACAGGGTCGTCATCCCGATCGTGAAGAGCGCAACGATCCATGAGAGTGGAAAGGCGCCGAGCTGGCGGCCTCCGAATGCGCTCGCGACGGTCAGGTGCATGAACACGTTGATGGGGACGAAGAACCACAGGCCCAAGTCGTCGTCCCTGATGTTGGTTGTGAGAGCGACCCCGGAGGGAACGGCCGCGACCAGGGCCAGGTGGCAGAGCGCCAGGAAGGTGATGGTGGTCCGGGTGATCCAGCTCACCTGTGGTTTCACCAGGACAAAGGGGGAGCGGGCGGAGGCGGCATCTACGCCTGCCTCCGTGTCCGGCTGTTCCGGGGCGTTGGCCTCTTGGGTGAGAGGCGCGCCGATCAGGTCCTCCAGGTCGTCCCTGTCGCCGGCTGTCTGCTCCTGGGCTTCGGTGATGAGGCTGCTGGCCCACTCGTAGGTGTCGGGGTCGGCGTCAGGGTGCGCGGCGCGGTCAGCGACGGCGAGTTCGAGGCCGGTGAGCCACTGGCGGGCGTGGTCGGTACCAAGTTCAGCGGTGACGGTCTGGGCCGCGAGCGGCAGCAGGCGTTCCGGGGCGGCGGCGACGGCCCGATGGGCTCCGGCTGCGAGGCGGGGCTGGTCCTGGGCGGTGCGAGCGACGGTGCTGAGGGTCTGGTGCCGTTGTTCAGTGGCGAGGGAGTCGTGCTGGAGGAAGGCTTCTATGAACTCTTCGCCGGATTCGGTCTCGGCTTCGGCAAGCCAGGCGGCGGCCAGCGGTTCGCCGACAGCGCCCCAGTGGGCTCCGTCGGTGGCCGGGTAGGCGGCGGTCAGGACGTCGTCGAGCGCGGCCAGCTGGCGGGCGTCGGGAGGGGTGGTGATCCCGTAGCCGCGGTGATGGATGTCGAAGCCTGCCCGGACGGCGGCCCGGCCGTCCTGCGCGGTGCGTGCTCCGGCGAGGAACTGGGCGGTGACCAGGGTGCGGAGCAGCGTGTCGTCGACGGTGCCTCCAGGCAGGCGGGCTTCGGCGACGCGCCGTACGTACTCCACTTCGTTCGCGAGCAGAACCTCCATGGGGTGGTCCTTCAGGGCGAACTCGGGGTTGGCGTGGGCCAGCACATCGGCGAGCGCGGCGATGTGGTGGTAGATCACCGGCTGCTGGGTGGCGTGCTCGATACCGGCGCCGTAGAGGCGCGGTGCGTCGGCGACGACACGGTCCGGCCAGGTGTCGTCGCCGTGTCCGGCCTGCTGGAGCAGTCGTATGCGGCGGGCGAACGCCGCCTTGGCCTCTACGTAGATGTCCTCCGGGCTGTGGCCGTCCAGGGCGCCGTCGGGCGTGAGGGTGAAGGAGTGCCCGGCCGGGCCGATGTTCCGGGCGCGCAGGTGGCGGCGCAGCGCCGGCCACCAGGTGTCGTGTCCGCGGGCCAGGAGCAGGACCCGGACTGCGGCGCCGTCATGAGAGCCGGCCAAGGCGGCCATGAGGTCGCGGATCTGCGGGAGGCGGGTTTCTGCGAGGTCGACGACCAGGAGCAGTGGGTAGCTGGAGGAGGCAAGGACCTGGTAGTCGCTGTGGCTGGGGTGGTCGGCGAGGAAGCCCCCGGTCCACGGCCGCTGGTTACCGGGCATCGTGGTGAGGCGGTGCAGCACCTCGATGAGGAGACGGGATTTGCCCGTGCCACCCATGCCGGTCACGGCGGCGACATCGATGCGGTCCGTGCCTTTGCACCACTGCTCGATTCGTTGGACGAGTTCGCTCACACCGGTGAGGTTGGTGACCTGGGAGCGTGGATCGAGCAGGTAGGTGGAGGACAGCCTGGGGTCGGGTGCGTTATCCATCAGCGGCCGTAGGTCGGCAGGTTGGAGGCCCGGGGCCATGCCGGTGTGAGCGGCGACCGCGCGGGTGAAGCCGTCGGCGGCCAGCAGATGTGAGAGCGGCAGCACCATGAGGATCCGGTCCCACTGGCGGTCGACCAGGCGGGCGAGGCCGATCAGTACGCCGTTGCAGAAGACCCCGGCCCCGGACAGGCCCTGCCAGTTCTTCACCTCGGTCGGCACGGCGCCGTCGACTTCGAGCCCGTACAGCTTCGAGCGGGATCCAGTGTGCGGGGCGATGGTCCCCTCCACCGTCTTGAGGTCGTCGACGTACTGCTCGGAACGGTTGGACGCCCGGCGGCGCATCGCCTTGGGAAACCCCGTCATTGAGCACACGGGCCGGTCGCTCGGGTAGTCACAGACCAGTTCGCCCCAGCGCACGACGCCCATACCGGCGCCGACCAGAGCGCGGTCGGCCATCAGGAGCACCGCGTCCAGTTCGGGGCTCTCCCACACCACCGTCGCCTCGGTGAAGGCGGCGCTCGCGGTGTCCCGGACGGTGACGACGCTGTCTCCTCCGGGCAGGGCCACGTGATGAGCGGTGAGCACCAGGCCGGGCGCGATCAGGCAGCCGGTCCCGTACGACTGCTTGTGCTGGTTGCTGACTTCGACGGTCCGCAGAACCGCTCCCCCCGCCATCGCGCCGCCCCCTTTACCGCAAGCCGTCCACCGGGCCGCCGCGGCCTCCACCGGAGTCACCGATCAGCAAATCACTGCCCTCGCCGTCCGGAGCCACCGCCAAGGTGACCGTCATGCGGTGCGTGGCCGTCTTCGCACGCTCGCCCCGGGCGTCCGCGGAGACCACGAACGCCTTCACCCCGCCGCCGGCCGACGCGGTCTGCCGCAGCTCGATCCCCAGATCCAGCACGATCTCCTTGACCGTGAACCGAACCAGCGCCCCCTCCCCGTCCTGCTGCGCGGCCGCCAGTCCCCCGCGCACCGCCTTGATCGCCTCGGACAGTTCGGTGGGCTCTAACTCCATGGTTTTCCCCTTGATCGTTTCTGTGCGGAGAGCCAGTCTGCCGGGCAGTACCCGACGGCGGAAGGACGCGGTCGGCCCGCCGGGGCGGGCCTACGAGGCGGTCGGCGCGGTGCGCTGGAGCGGCGGTAGCGGCGGCATCGGTATGCGGAGCCCGGACTCGCTGCGGTGGCCGAGTTCGCCGTTGTCTGCCCTGCGAAGCAGCTCGCCCGCGTTCCTCAGCGCCATGACGACCCGGGTGCGCAGGCGCGGGTGGAACGGCATGGCGAGCGGGACGAGAGCCTCGATGGCGGCCGGGTTGGGAATCGAGCTGTTGCGCAGTTCCCCCACGACCTGGTTGAAGGCGTAGCCGAGCTTGTGCGGCAGCTGGATGTGTGACCGCTGGAGAGAGCTCAGCAGCAGCGCCAGCATGTCCTCGTACGCGGTGCGCAAGGTGATGAAGCTCCCGTACGACACGATGTCGGCGGCGAGTAGCCCGCGACCGCGCTCGAGGCGTTCAAGTACGGCCTTGAGCATCTTCATGTCGATGTCGCCTGCGTACCGCCGGGGTTGCTCCACCCGGGCCAGCAGTTTGCCCCCTTCCACGCCTTCTCTCCAGGAGAAGCTGCTCAGAAGGTGGAACCACGCCTCCTGACTGCGCAGCGAGTGGACGCCGCAGCCGATGAGGATCTGGTAGAGGATCTTCGCCTTCAGCGGGCGCGCGCCGCGCAGGACGGCCCCGTACGTGACGTGGGAGTAGCCGGGTGCCTGCCGGGCGAGGGTGCGGTGGCTGAGCCCGTTGAAGTCCAGCAGCGTCTTCAGGAGCTCGAGCAGCTCGGCTTCGTCGGCGGCGTGCGGCGGGGTGAGGTTGCCGGTGCGCTCCCAGCGGCGCAGCGCCTCGCGGCACAGATCACCGGGGAGGTCGGCGGCGGCCAGGCGCAGGCTCTCCCAGCGCACACTCCAGTCCTCGGGGTCGCCGTTGCAGGCCAGGATGTAGCCGTTGACGGCCGCCCAGGTGGGCAGCTTCCTTCCCGCGTGGGCGTTCGACAGCGTCGCGGTGGACAGGCCGCTGTGTTCAGCCATCAGCGTCAGCGGCGGGTCGCCGGCCTTCTTGCGCAGCGCCTGGAGGTCGCGGGCGAAGGCCACCAACGGGTCGTTGCTGGGGGGCAGCTTCTTCATGGGACGGGCCACGGCGTCCATCTCCTTTTCGAGCCCGGAACGGGGCCGGGGCCCGTCGGTGAGACGGGCCCCGGCGGGGGGATCGGGTCAGAGCAGACGCTGGCGCAGTTCGGCGGCCAGCAGACCGCCGGCCCCCAGGATGGCGAGCGCTTCCTCGAGTTTCATCCCGCGGGCGAGCAGGACGAACAGCGCGGCCAGGAGTATGACCAGCAGGAGTAAGGAGACCAGCGGCGAGGACTTGGCGGCACTCGCCGGGGTGTGCGCGCACGGCCCGTTCTGCTCAGCAGGAACGGGCTCAGGAAGAAGGTACGACAAGGAAGTTGACTCCCAATCAGGAGGCGGATAGTCGGCTGACGGTCCGGAACTTGGTGCTCAAGTGCCTTGCAGGGCACAGGACTTCACGCCAGTGGTTGCAGCCACAGACGACAGCGAAGCCCACGTTACCCAGGCTTACGCCCGGCAATACCGATTCAGTTCCCATTGGAGGCAAGCTATAAATAAAGAGCCGACCTGTTATTTAACGACCGGAAAGGAATTGTTCACAGGATGGTTCGCCATCGGGTTAAACAACCTCTCGATCAGGCATTCCTGTTGCTATAAGTACAGGTCAGAGGACTGAGGCAGACTTAGTTGGCATCTAATTGCCTACATCTCCTTGCCGGGACTCATTATCCCCCTCATTCTTGAACTCGTTCCCACGTGCGTGGGCGCACGAGTCCACGGACGCGTGCGCACGCGTACAAGAGAGGCGCAGGTCCAACGGTCCGGACACGCACCGCAGAACGCAGGAGGCCCCGTTGCAGCGGGGCACCTCCGCAAGGTGGCACGGCCAGCAGGTCAGCCACTGGACTTCCTCCCCACCCCGCCGATGACGACTCTCGCGGCCCGGAGGGCGTACGACAAGAGGCAGGGCCCGGCGGATCTCCCGCCGGGCCCTGCCGTCCGTCACCGGGGGCGCCGCCCGGTGCCGCCGCCGCTGCCGTTCAGCGGGATCAGGCTCTCCAGGTGAGCGCCCTTGACCCAGGAGCCCAGCAGATCGCGGTGCAGGGCCACGATGTCCTGGCGCAGCGCCAGGCCGAGTGCGTCTCTCGTGAATGCGCGGCAGGTGGTGACGAACAGGGCGACGTCGGCGCCGTGCTCGAGGCGGGCGGTGCCGACGAACTTCTGCATGTCCTGCGAGGACACGCTCCGGTGCGCCGCGTACTTCTTGCACTGGATGACCAGCTTGCGGCCGTCGGCCAGGTAGCCGACGACATCCGCGCCCAGGTCGCCGCTCTTGCCGCTGACGACGACCTCCCGGCAGCCGTCCCGCCGGCACAGCTCCGCGACGTACGTCTCGAACTCCTGCCACGTCAGGGCATCGACCTGGGCCATGGACAACTCACGCGCCCGGGCCTCCTCCTGCGCCCGCCACGCCCTGTCCCGGCCGACCGCCTGGCGGTGCGCCCGCAGCAGCGCCCAGCCAGCCCCGCCCAGCGCGGCCGCGGCGAGCACCGTCACCAGCACGGGCCAAACCGTCGACCAGTTCCCGGCAACCCACACCACGGCGAGGCCGGCCGCCACCGCGCCCCAGACCTGCAACTGCCTGCGGGTCTGCTTCTTCAACCGCCGCCGACGTGCCGCCATCACTCCCCCGCTCCCCAGGTCCGGGGTCCGCAGTACGCCGTCGGCTCCCGGCGGGTGCGGCAGCTCATCGGCCGGCCTGCGTGACGGCGGTCAGCTTCTCGTCGAAACGGCTGCGGGCCTCCGTACGCCGCCGCAGCCGCCAGATGACGACGACTACGAGCAGCACCGCCACGTTGATGGTCGCCAACCGCCCCGGCCTCCCCACCGACTGGCATTCACCCCTGGGACGGCTGGGTGTCGCCGCCAGCCTTCTTGTGTAGCGGCACCTTGATGATGTTGGAGGCGGGTTGCCGACGAATGGCACAAAGCCATCGGACCTGGCCGAATACCGCGCGGCGGGCGTCGTGCGCCGGGCCTCTCGATCGGCGCCTGCGCATCGTCGGACGGTGCCGCACTCGCTCGCCGCTGCCCGCCCCGCACCGGAAGCGCTGCCCCACGGCGGGACGCCGATGTCGGACAGAGTCCTCGGAATCCCTCCGCCGGTGATCAGCCGCGTCGTACGGTCACCTCTGACACGGTGACCACCCGACAACGCGCGGTCACAGGACGATCGCACCTCGAAGGAGAGACCTCGTGGGCATTCTGGGCAAGCGGCGCGGCACCGGTGGCACCGGGAACGTCCCTGCACAGGCTGGGCCGGCCCAATGGCCCGCACGGCATAACCGGATCGACGAGGTGGCGAAAGCGGCCGGCATCGGAGTACTGCGCGTCCGCTGCCACACCACCACCTGGGACTACTTGCAGGAGGAGGCGAAGGCGCACCACAAGAAGAGCATCAGGACGCGGCCGGAGGCGTTCCGCCCGCCAGCCGATGACGAGATCGTCACCGGCGCCGACGGCATCGTCACCGTCCCGCTCGGGGGCTCATCCCTCGCCGCGCTCTACGACTGGTGCTTCGAGGCGCAGAGCATCCTCAACACCGAGCTGGAACGGGGCGTCGGGCAACGCGTTGGCCGGGCCATCTCCGAGGCCCTAGAAAACCGTGCGGCCGCCCGCGGCCAGGGCGACCCGTCCGCTGTCATCTGGCTGGACGACCAGATTGCGGCCGACAACCCCACAGCCGCACAGACGTGACGCTCGCCTGGTGAGATTCGGCGGGCAGTGAGCACGCGGCCCCCCGGCTTGGCTGGCAGACCAGACGGGAGCCTTCACCGACCAGGATCGGGAAAGCGCAGGGGCCGCCCGGCTTCCCGGGCGGCCCCTGTCTGAGGTCTGAACCCTGGGGGTATGGCCTGCCCACTTTCGAGGGCTACCAGGGACGAATCCAGGGTCTTCGTCGTCCAGTGTACCTACGATTACCCCACCATGCACAGCACGCCGCCTACCAGCATCAAGCCGCCCGACGACAAGGCGGTCATCGAGCTGATCAGCCCCGACCGGCTGACCCCCTACCTGAACGCATGCCCCGGCGACACCACCGCCGCGCTCGCGCTGTACCAGTGGAACAGCGACCTCGCCGCGGCGTTCTTCGAACCGCTCGGGCACCTCGAGATCATGCTGCGCAACGCGCTCGATGCCCGGCTCGTCGCCCGCCAGCAGCGCCGGGGCCGCACCATCGAGTGGTACGCCGACACCGCGGTCCCACTCAGCAACAACGCCCGCAGCGACATCGCCCAAGCCCGGCAACGCGCCGGCAGGAACGCCCCGGTCATCCCGCGCGGAAAGATCATCGCTGAGCTGAGCTTCGGGTTCTGGCGCTTCCTGCTGGCCCGCCAGTACCGGGCCAGTCTCTGGCCCGACCTCGCGGGCGCCTTCTCCCACGCCCCCAACCGTGCCCTGGCCACGGTGGAGGATCCGGTCAAGCGGCTGCACAAGTTCCGCAACCGCATCGCCCACCACGAGGGCATCTGGCACCTGCCCCTCGAAGCCCGCCGCAACGACATCCAGACCGTGCTCGGGTTCATAGCGCCGACCGCCGCGGCCTGGGTCGCCGGCACCTCCCGCATCGACGACGTCCTCGCTCGCCGCCCTTGAGAGTGCGGTACGCGAGGTAATGCCCGTTTCAGGCTGGGGGTTGGGTGAGGAGTTCTGGTCGGTGGGGTGGGTCGGTGGTCAGGTGCGGGGCTGA
>NZ_JBHXRX010000114.1:0-13331 GCF_042714995.1 Streptomyces sp. NPDC058665 | reverse complement strand
CCGCGGCCCTCGCCACCCTTCAGGACCGGGTCCAGGCACAGGCCGACGAGGACAACAAGATCAAAACAACGTGTTAATGATCTGCAAGCCCTTAGACGCGAGACCTCCCAGCGATTGGGCCGGCATCGCTGGATGATCGAACGCCCCATGGCGTGCCGCTAATTCGATGGCGCGCGTCGAACAGTGCTTCCACGCTGGACACCGTGACAGAACCCCAGCACCAGATCCGCGCCCTATACACCGCTTCCACGATCACCGTCTATCAGGCGTACCGGCCGGAGATCGGCCTTCCCGCGGCCAGGGACGGTCGCTTTCCGGCGGTCTGGCAGCGGGACCGGATGACATGGATCAAGCCCTCCTTCCTTTGGATGATGTACCGGAGCGGATGGGGCTCCAAGGACGGCCAGGAAGCCCTCCTCGCCGTCGAGATCACCCGTGAAGGCTTCGAATGGGCCCTGGAACATGCCTGCCTGGCCCACTATGAGCACGGGCTGCATCCTGACCGCGCGACCTGGAAACGGCAGTTGAAGCGGTCTCCGGCTCGGGTTCAGTGGGACCCGGAGCGTGACCTGCACCTGCGAGCGCTTCCACACCGTTCGCTGCAGCTCGGTCTCACAGGAGAAGCCGCGCAGCGCTACGCGGACGAGTGGACGGTCTCCATCACCGACATCACCCCACTCGCGCACACGATTCACGACCACGTACGGGACGGGGACCTGGCGGCAGCACGACGCCTCCTACCCGCGGAGCACCCCTACCCCGTGCCTGGCCCAACGGCCTGTCGAGAAGTCCGGTGTGGCTCCGACGTCTCCTCAGGGTGGGGTCGTCCCGCCCCGAGAATCCTGAAGGAGTAGCTGTGCAGACACTGACTGTCGATATCTTCGTCTCCGTCGACGGATGGGCCGGCGGGGAGAACTCGCCCGGGTACTTCGGGTACTTCGGACCCGACCTGGAGCAGTGGATCACCACCGAGTCGGCCCAGCCGCAGCTGGTCGTCTTCGGGCGGCGGACGTACGAGGCGCTGGCGGGGCTGCCCGAGGAGGCGCGTGACGAGTCGTGGCGGCGGATGAGCGAGCTGGACGCGGTCGTGTTCTCAACCACGCTGGAGACGGTCTCCTGGCCGAACACCCGCGTCTGCCGTGCCGACCTCGTCGGCGAGATCGGGCGGCTCAAGGCCGGGAGCGACGTACCGCTGCGCACGATGGGGAGCCTCTCCGTCGCCCGGCAGCTTCTCGACGCGGGCGTCGTCGACCGGCTGCGGCTGATGACGTTCCCGCTGCTCGTGGGGACGTCGGGCCGCGAACCGTTCTTCGCGGGCGTGGCCGCGGCGGACCTGGAACTGGTCGGGCAGCGGGTGCTGGACGGCCGGGTGCTGCTGGTCGAGTACCGGCAGACCGGGCGGGACATTCCGCGGGCCTGAGCCGCCGGGGGCCGTCGGGGGCTGGCGGTGTGCCCGGCGCGGCGGGCGCCCGCCCGCAGGCCGTAGAGTGCGCCGCCTCGGTGGCGGAAGCGCTCAGCCCCCAGGGACCAGGGATCAGGGAGACGTCGCGGTGTGGGAAGACCTCGTTGCTCGGTACGCGTGGGCCGATACGGACGCGCCGGAGGCGTACACCTTCTCCGTCGTCGCCGGGAAGTCCGAGGACGACGTGATCCGGGCGTTCGGCGGTGATCCCGGGGATTCGCGGCTCATGACGTTCGCCGAGGCCGCGGACGAACAGGCGGATCATCTGTACGAGGACTACGAGCTGCTACGCGTGGTCACCGGCAAGGAGCATGTCGTCGCCATCGAGTGGGGGTACCACGGCAGCCTTCCGGAGATCGCCCGGCGGGCGTCGGCGGACGGCGGTGAGTTCTTCAGCGTCCACCTCGACGTCAACGCCCGCAGGCAGGTGATGCGGGCGGTCGACGGCCGGGTGGACGGTGTCTTCGACCCCTTCGAGACGGAGGACGCGGACTGGCTGGACCCCCGGCCGGAGGTTCCCGCGTGGGCGGAAGGCGTCGTTTTTCACATGGACCACCTCTGCGCGGAGTCGCTGGCGCTCATGGAACGTACGACGGGCCTCGCGTTCGATCCGGTCTGGATCGAAACGCCGCTCCGTACGGTGCTCCTTGCGGCACCCGCCGAGCTCTTCGGCGGTCCGGACAGCACGTGGCTGCGTTGAACGTTTGTGGGCGCGGGGTGCAGGGCGTGCGGCTACCGGGTCGTACTACCGCACGACGCCCACGCGACGTACGACGTCCCCGCCGACGGCATCAGCGACATCGTCCCGGCGGCGACGGTGTCGCGGGTCGCCGAGTGGGCGCTCGGGGACGAGGTGGAGGTGGTCGTATGGGCGGCCGCGATCTCCTTCGAGCCGGCGGACTGAGGAGCGCGTATGGCGTGGCGGTGTCAGGGGCTGCGGTGGAGCGACGGCGGTGGGGAGCTCCTGTGGCGGGACGGTGCGCGGGAGCGGCGCAGTGGGCTCGTGTACGGGCGGGAGCTCGGGTTCCGGGCCGGCGGGGTGCGGCGCTGTGCCGGGGTGCGGGGGCAGGACTGTCCGCTCGGGGCCGGCGTGGGCGGGCGGAGTACCGGTGGGCAGTGCGCCGACTGTGCCCGGCTCGACCGGTCGCGGTCCGTGGCCGCCGACACCGTCGCCGACGACCCGCAGCCGTACACCGTCTACCTGGCGTGGTTCGGCCCCGGCATGGTCAAGGTCGGGATCACCGCCGAGGCGCGCGGGGCCGCGCGGCTGCTGGAGCAGGGCGCCGTCGTGTTCACCCGGCTCGGGCGCGGGCCGCTGATGGCCGCGCGGCGGACCGAGGAGCTGCTGCGTACGGCGCTGGGCGTGCCGGACCGTGTGCCCTACGCCGCGAAGCGCGCCGTACGCGCCACACTGCCCACCGGCCGGGCCGAACGCGCCCAGGAAGTAGGCGAGTTGTACGGGCGGGCCGTCGCCCTCGCCGGATGGCCCGAGTCGTTGGAGCGCGCCGCGTTCGAACCGGTCGATCACGTCGACGTCTTCGGGCTCGCCGGAACCCCGCCCGTCACCGGCGTGATCGGCGAGCTGGTCGACGGAGGCCGCGTCGCCGGGCGCCTCGTCGCCGCCGCCGGGCCCGATCTGCATCTGGAGTGCGGGGACGGCGCGGTACTCGTCCTCGACACCCGCCTCCTGCGGGGCTGGGACCTCACCGGAGCGGCGGGCGCGGGCGCGAACGGGGCTGACGTGACCGTTCCCGTACGCGAGGTGGGGGACGGCGCCGTACAGGACGGGCTCTTCTGACCCCCCTGGACAGCACGCCCCTCCGGGCCGGACTCTGGAGGGATGGATGATCAAGCAGCCGCGGAGATCGAGGCCGTGCGGGAGTTCCGGGCACGGCTCTCGCTGCCCGGACTCGTCGACATACACACGCACTTCATGCCCGACCGCGTCCTGCGGAAGGTGTGGGCGTACTTCGACAGCGTCGGCCCCCTCACCGGCATGGAGTGGCCCATCACCTACCGGCACGAGGAGGACCGGCGCGTCGCGCTTCTGCGTGCGTTCGGCGTCCGCGCGTACACCTCGATGCTCTACCCCCACAAGCCCGGCATGGCCGACTGGCTCAACGGCTGGGCCGCCGGATTCGCCGCGCGCACGCCCGACTGCCTCCAGACCGCGACCCTCTTCCCGGAGGAGGGCGTGGAGACGTACGTACGCGAAGCCGTCGAGTCCGGCGCGCGGATCTTCAAGTCCCATCTCCAGGTGGGGGGTTACGACCCCAACGACGAACTCCTCGACCCCGTCTGGGGGTTGCTGGCAGACGCCACCGTGCCGGTCGTCATGCACTGCGGATCGGGCCCGCAGCCCGGCAAGTACACCGGACCCGAGCCCGTCGGGCGGCTGCTCGCGCGCCATCCGCGACTGCGGCTGGTCGTCGCGCACATGGGGATGCCGGAGTACGCGGACTTCCTGGACCTGGCGGACCGGTACGACGGGGTCCTGCTCGACACGACGATGGCGTTCACCGACTTCAGCGAGGCCTACGCGCCCTTCCCGGCGGGGGCGGACGCCAAGGCGCGGCTCGCGGATCTGGGGGACCGGATCCTGCTCGGGACGGACTTCCCGAACATCCCGTACCCGTATCTCCACCAGCTGGAGGCCCTCGAAGGGCTCGGTCTCGGCGACGACTGGACACGCGCCGTCTGTTACGGGAACGGGGTCCGCCTCTTCGGGCTGGACCCGAAAGGGCTGGCCTGAGGAGCGTCATTCCCCTTATCCTGAAAGGCTGTTCACAGCAACGAAGGAGGTGAGCGCCGTGAAGCGGACGACCTAGCCGCCCGCCCGGAGGCTCCGGGAGCACGGGCGGCGGGTTCCGAGAGGAACGAGATGTCCCGCACGGACAAGACCAAACCGCCGTGGGTCCGCCACGCGGAGCACCACCCCCTGCCCGTTCACGACCACCGTCACGGCCCCTGCGATCTGCCGCCCCGCCCGACGCGCGAGGACACGGACACACGCTGCCGCTGGGTGTGCACCCTCATGTCGCTGATCAGCCGCCCCTGCTGTGCCGGGTGCAAAGTGCGCTCCCACATCAAGGAACGGCAGGAGTGGGCCAGGACCGGTAACCGCAAGGAGCGCTACGCCGGCCGCCGCGAGGCCCGCCGCGCCGCCGCCCGTGACGACCGCGAGGATCGCGAGGATCGCGACTGACGCGTCCCACCCGCCTACCCCGGTGACCCCCGGAGCTTCCGGCTCCGGGGGACACCGCGCGCCCGCCCGCGTTCTCAGGGAATTCACAGAAAGCGGCAAGGGCGTTCTCAGGCGGACTCCCCAGTGTGGGTTCCATGACCGTCACCTCGCCCAGGGGGCGCACCGAGATGATCAAGCCGGACGGCAGCCCCGTCCGGGTCCTTGTCGTGGACGACGAAGCCTCGCTCGCCGAGCTCATGTCCATGACCCTTCGCTACGAGGGGTGGGACGTCCGCAGCGCGGGCGACGGCGCGGGCGCGCTGCGTTCGGCGCGGGAGTTCCGGCCCGACGCGGTGGTGCTGGACGTGATGCTGCCCGACATGGACGGCATCGCCGTCCTCGGGCGGCTGCGCGCGGAGCTGCCGCGGGTGCCCGTCCTCTTCCTCACCGCCAGGGACGCCGTGGAGGACCGGATCGCCGGGCTCACCGCGGGCGGTGACGACTACGTCACCAAGCCCTTCAGCCTGGAAGAGGTCGTGGCACGGCTGCGCGGGCTGATACGACGCTCCGGCACCGCCGCCGTACGCAGCGAATCCGCCCTGGTCGTCGGTGACTTGACGCTCGACGAGGACAGCCACGACGTCAGCAGGGGCGGCGAGTCCATCCATCTCACCGCGACCGAGTTCGAGCTGCTGCGCTTCCTGATGCGCAACCCGCGGCGCGTGCTGAGCAAGGCGCAGATCCTCGACCGCGTGTGGTCGTACGACTTCGGCGGCCAGGCGAACGTCGTGGAGCTCTACATCTCGTATCTGCGCCGGAAGATCGACGCCGGCCGGTCGCCCATGATCCACACCCGGCGCGGGGCGGGATACCTGATCAAGCCGGGGGAGTGACCGAGGTGGTGACGCTGAGGGATCGAGTACGAGCGCTTGCCCGGCGACCGGCGAACACAGCCACGCCCAGGCGCTGGTCCCTGCGCACCCGTCTCGTCGTATCCGCCGTCTCGCTCATCGCCGTCGTCGCCGCGGTGATCGGCGCGGTGACGACCATCGCCTTCCGTTCGTACCAGTACGACCAGCTGGACGCCCAGGTCCACGCGATCGCCGAACGCGCCGCCGGGCCGCACAGCCGCGACGAACTGCCGGCCGGCTTCACACCGCCCCGCCCGGCCGAGGGGAGGGAGCCGCTCAGGACCATCACGGGTGGCGGCGCCCCGATCGGCACGGTCGGCGTCGAGCTGACCGGGACCGGCCCCAGCGATGTCGGCCGGGGCTTGATCAGCGCTCCGACCAGCGGCGACGAGCCGGGCCAGCAGGTCACGGGGCACGCGCTCGGCGCCTCCCGGACGGCCGCACTCGCCGCCGTCCCACGTGACGGCGATTCGCACACCGTCACCCTCGCGGACCTGGGCGAGTACCGCGCGGAGTACGTCGAAGGCGTCAACGGCTCCTTCGTCGTCGGCGTCCCGCTCAGCGACGTCCAGGACACCCTCGCCACCCTGATCGTGGTCGAGGTCTGCGTCACCGTCGCCGCACTCGCGGCCGCCGGGATCGCGGGCGGGGTCCTGGTCGGGGTGGCGCTGCGACCGCTGCGGCGCGTCGCGACGACCGCCACCCGTGTCTCCGAACTCCCCCTGCACAGCGGTGAAGTGGCTCCTTTGACGCGCCTTCAGGACACCGAGGCCGACCCGCGTACCGAGGTCGGGCAGGTCGGCGCCGCGTTCAACCGGATGCTGGGGCACGTCGGTTCGGCGCTCGCCGCGCGGCAGGAGAGCGAGACCCGGGTACGGCGGTTCGTCGCCGACGCGAGCCATGAACTGCGCACACCGCTCGCCTCCATCCGTGGTTACGCCGAACTCACCCGGCGCGGGCGGGAGATGATCGGCCCCGACACCCGGCACGCGCTCGGCCGGATCGAGTCCGAGGCGGAACGGATGTCCGGGCTGGTCGACGATCTGCTGCTGCTGGCGCGGCTCGACGCGGGACGGCCGCTCGCGTACGAGACCATGGACCTCTCGCCGCTCGTCGTGGACGCGCTCAGCGACGCGCGGGCCGCCGGGCAGGAACACCACTGGCGGCTCGAACTGCCGGACCAGCCAGCGTACGTGTACGGCGACGCGTCCCGGCTGCATCAGGTGCTGGTGAACCTGCTGGCCAACGCCCGCAAGCACACCCCGCCGGGCACGACCGTCACGGCCCGCGTACGCACCATGGACACCCCCGAACCGTATGTGCTCCTCGATGTGGCGGACGACGGGCCGGGCATCCCGCCCGCTCTGCTCCCGCACGTCTTCGAACGCTTCGCGCGCGGCGACGCGTCCCGCTCCCGCTTCCGCTCCCGCACGGCGAACCCACCACGCACGGCGAACGCCGCAGGCACGACCAACGCCCCACGCACCGCCGCCGACTCCACCGGTCTCGGGCTCGCCATCGTCCACGCCGTCGTCACCGCGCACGGCGGCGAAGTCTCCGTACGGAGCGAGCCCGGCCGCCGCACCGTGTTCACCGTCCGGCTCCCGGCCGCCGTACCCGCCGTGCCGGCCCTACCCGCCGACCGCCCGCCGGCCCTGAACTCACAGCCGCACCACAGGCTCACCACACTGCGGTGACAGCCTGACCGCCGAGTGTCGGTGCCATGCGAACTGACACCGACACTCCGTGGGGCAGCCTCCCGGCCAGGGAACATCTCCCGGCCGGAGCGCCCGGCGCGAGCGCCCCCACCGGCGTCCCCGGCCTCCCCGTGCTCGACGTCGTGATCCCCGTCCACAACGAGGAGCGGGATCTGGAGCCCTGCGTACGGCGGCTCCACGACCATCTCGCCCGTACCTTCCCCTACCGCTTCCGCATCACCGTCGCCGACAACGCGAGCACCGACCGCACGCCCGCCGTCGCGGCCCGTCTCGCGGCCTCGATCGACGAGGTCACCGCGTACCGGCTGGAGGAGAAGGGACGCGGACGCGCGCTGCGTACCGTCTGGTCGCACTCAGGCTCCCCCGTCCTCGCCTACATGGACGTCGACCTGTCCACCGACCTCAACGCCCTCCTGCCGCTTGTCGCGCCGCTGATCTCGGGCCACTCGGACCTGGCGATCGGCTCGCGCCTCGCGCGCTCGTCGCGCGTGGTGCGGGGCCCGAAGCGGGAGTTCGTCTCGCGCGCGTACAACCTGATCCTCAAGTCCTCGCTCTCCGCCCGCTTCAGTGACGCGCAGTGCGGCTTCAAGGCGATACGGGGCGAGGTCGCCCAGCGGCTGCTGCCGATGGTCGAGGACAGCGGGTGGTTCTTCGACACCGAGATGCTGGTGCTCGCCGAACGGGCCGGACTGCGCATCCACGAGGTGCCGGTCGACTGGGTCGACGACCCCGACAGCCGGGTGCACATCGTGCGAACGGCGGTCGACGACCTCAAGGGCGTGTGGCGGGTCGGGCGCGCGCTCGCCGTCGGCGCGCTGCCGCTCGACCGGCTCGCGAGGCCGTTCGGTGACGATCCGCGCGACCGCGCGATCAGCGGTGTGCCGGGCGGGCTCGCCCGCCAACTGGTCGGCTTCTGCGTGGTCGGTGCCCTGTCCACGCTGTTCTACCTCTTGCTCTACACACTTTTTCGTACGGCCTCCGGGTCCCAAGCGGCCAATGCTGCCGCGCTGTTGGTGTCGGCGGTCGCGAACACCGCGGCCAACCGCCGGCTGACGTTCGGAGTGAGGGGCCGGGGGCGCGCCGTGAGACACCAGGCGCAGGGCCTCGTCGTCTTCGGGATCGGGCTCGCGCTGACCAGCGGTTCGCTCGCCGCACTCGACGCCGCCTCCGGGAACCCGGCGCACACCACCGAGCTGGCCGTACTGATCTCCGCCAACCTCGCGGCGACGGTGCTGCGTTTCCTCCTCTTCCGTGCCTGGGTCTTCCCCGACCGGCGCGGCGGCGGAGACGACCGGCCCACGTCCCAGGAACGGAACGCCCGATGACCCACACCCCCCACACCGGCACCCCCCACACCGGCACCCTTCTCCACCGCGTGCGCCGCGGCAGGCCCGAGGACGCACCCTGGGTGCGGCCCGCCTTCCTCGCGCTGCTGCTCGCGGCACTGCTCGTCAACCTCTGGAGTCTCGGCGACTCCGGCTACGCCAACTCCTTCTACTCGGCGGCCGTTCAGGCCGGCGGCGAGAGCTGGAAGGCCTTCTTCTTCGGCTCGTCGGACGCGGCGAACTCCATCACCGTCGACAAGCCCCCGGCCGCGCTGTGGCCGATGGCCCTGTCCGTACGGCTGTTCGGGCTCGGCTCGTGGCAGATCCTGGTGCCTGAGGCGCTGATGGGGGTCGGCACGATCGCGGTCCTGTACGCGGCCGTGCGCCGCCGCTTCAACGCCGCGGCCGGGCTGCTCGCGGCGTCGGTGCTCGCGCTCACCCCTGTCGCCGCGCTGATGTTCCGCTTCAACAACCCCGACGCGCTGCTGGCGTTGCTGATGACCGTCACCGTCTACTGCGTGCTGCGCGCGCTGGAGGGCGCGCGGACGCGCTGGCTGGTGTGGGCGGGTGTCGCGATGGGATTCGCCTTCCTGACGAAGACGCTCCAGGCGTTCCTGATCCTGCCGCCGCTCGCGCTGGTGTACGCGGTGTGCGCGCCCACGTCCGTCCGGCGCAGGATCGGCCAACTGGCCGCCGCCGGGGCGGCGTTGGTGGTCAGCGCCGGATGGTGGGTCGCGATCGTCGAGCTGTGGCCGGCCGACTCCCGCCCGTACATCGGCGGCTCGCAGAACAACTCCTTCCTCGAACTCACCCTCGGCTACAACGGTCTTGGCCGTATCAACGGCGAGGAGACCGGCAGCGTCGGTGGTGGCGGATTCCCCGGCGGAGGCGGCGGGGGCGGGTGGCGCGGTGGTGGGACCGGGCTCGGCCGGATGTTCAGCGACGGCATCGGCGGTCAGATCTCCTGGCTGCTGCCTGCCGCGCTGTTCCTGCTCGTTGTCGGCGTGGTGCTCACCCGGCGGGCCGAACGCACGGACACCGCGCGTGCCGCGTTCCTCGTCTGGGGCGGCGCGCTGCTGATGACGGCGGGGGTCTTCACCTTCATGGCGGGCATCTTCCACGAGTACTACACGGTGGCCCTGGCGCCGTACATCGCCGCCCTGGTCGGTATGGGTGTGACGGTGCTGTGGCAGGAGCGCGCCAGGTTCCTGGCGTCGGCCGCGCTCGGGGTGACGGTGGCGGGGACGGCGGTCTGGGCGTTCGTCCTGCTCGGCCGTACGCCGGACTATGTGCCGTGGCTGCGCTGGGCCGTGCTGGTGGGCGGGCTGAGCGCGGCCGTCGCCCTGACACTCGTGGGCCGACTCGGACGGGAGGGGCGGTTCCGTGCCTTCGCGCCCCGACTCGCGGTGTGCGCGGTCGTGTTGGCGGTCGCCGCGTCGCTCGCGGCACCGCTCGCGTACACGCTGTCCACGGTCGGTACCGCGCACACGGGGTCGATCGTCACGGCGGGCCCGGCTGCCGCACGCGGCGGGTTCGGTGGTGGCGGTGGCGGTGGCCGCGGTGATGGCGGTCCCATGGACGGCGGAGCCGACACTGCCCGGGGACCGCGCCCCGGCGGCGGTCAGGCCCCAGGCCGGCCCCCGCAAGCCGGCGGAGGCGGAGGCGGCGCCGGAGGTATGGCCGGTCTGCTCAACGGCCAGTCCGTCAGCTCCGAGGTCGTCGCCGCGCTGAAGAAGGACGCCGACGACTACACCTGGGTCGCCGCGACGACCGGCTCCCAGAACGCCGCGAGCAATCAACTCGCCGCCGAGGAACCGGTGATGGCGATCGGCGGCTTCAACGGCAGCGACCCGTCGCCGACCCTGGAGCAGTTCAAGCGGTACGTCGCCGACGGGAAGATCCACTACTTCCTCGGCGGCGACGGATTCGGCGGCGGTCGCGGCGGCGCGGAAGGCGCCGGGTCGAGTATCACCAGCTGGGTCCAGTCCACGTACAAGGAGGTCACCGTGGGTGGCACGACCCTCTACGACCTGACCGCCGAGAAGTAGCCACACGCCGTAGGGGAGTCTCTTCCCGCAGCACCCGGCGGCGGGCGGTCCGCTCGCCGCCGGGTGCTGCGCCGTGCCGAACGGACGGACCGTCACCGGACATCCGCGGCATAGCATCGGATTCGCGCCAACGGGCTGCGGAACCGAGGAGGCTCATCGATGGAGTCGGCTGCCGACAAGGCCAAGCAGTCCCTGCGGACCAGCGTATGGCTGGAGGGAAAGCCCGCAGCCCGAGGCCGCAGGAGTGAGCGTTCCGACCATCCGACCGGGCTGGACAGGGACCGGATCACCGCGGTCTCGGTGCGGATGCTCGACGCGGCGGGCGCGGCCAAGTTCTCCATGCGGCGGCTGGCGGCCGAACTGGGCGTCACGGCGATGTCCCTGTACTGGTACGTGGACACCAAGGACGACCTCCTCGAACTCGCCCTGGACTCCGTCTACACGGAGATCGACATCCGTGAACCGGCAGGCGCCGGCTCTGAGTCGGGCACGGCAGCCGGCTCCGACTGGCGCGACGAGCTGCGGGCTCTCGCCGTCAGCTACCGGGCCCTGCTCGTCCGCCATCCCTGGGTCTCCCCGCTCGTCGGCAGATTCCTCAACATCGGCCCGCACTCGATGGAGTTCTCCACCGCCGTGCGGCGGGTCATGCGCGGCACGGGCCTGCCCGCGCACGGCCAGATGGGCGCGCTGTCGGCCGTCTTCCAGTTCGTGTACGGCTTCGGCACGATCGAGGGCCACTTCGTCCAGAGATGCGCCGAGGCGGGGATGACGCAGGATCAGTACTACCGGCACGCCATGGGGACGATCCACGAACAGCCGGAGTACCGGGGCCGTTTCGACCAGGCCAAGGAGCTGATGGAGGCGCGCGGCGGCGAGACGGTCGAGGAGATGCGCGAACGGGACTTCACGTTCGCGCTCGAAGTCCTCGTCGCGGGCATCGAGGCGATGCGCGCCCGCAGTTGAGCGAAGCCTCCGGCCCGGCTGAGCCAAGCCCCCCGCTCTCGCTACTCCGGCGGAGCCAGCCGCGCCGGGAAGCCGCCCGTGGCGATCGGGCTCCAGCGCTCCGGCGTGATGCGGATGAGCGACTTCCCCTGCCGCACCATCGCCTCGCGGTACTCGTCCCAGTCCGGGTGCTCCCCCGAGATGTTGCGGAAGTACTCGACCAGCGGCTCCACCGACTCCGGGATGTCCAGCACCTCCGCCGTACCGTCGATCTGCACCCACGGACCGTCCCAGGTGTCCGACAGGACGATCACGCTCGCGCGCGGGTCACGCTTCGCGTTGCGCGTCTTCGCGCGCTCCGGGTAGGTGGAGACGACGATCCGCCCCGAGTCGTCGACGCCGCAGGTCAGCGGCGATCCCTGGGGGCGGCCGTCGGAACGGGTGGTGAGCAGGATGGCGTGGTGCCTGGGCCGGACGAACTCCAGCAACTCATCGAGCGCCACGGTGGTGTTGGTCGCGATGTTGGGTGCCATGCCGCGCAGCCTACGACCCGGACGTGTCCCGCGGATCAACCTCCCGCACTGCCTGAATGTCGAGTTCCACCCGCAGCGTCGTGCCGATCGCCGCGATCCCCGCCTGCACCATCTGGTTGTAGTTGATGGCGAAGTCCTCCCGCCGCAGCTCCGTCGTCGCGTGGAAGGCGGCTCGTTCGCCGCCCCATGGATCGGGCCCGGTCCCGAGGTACGACAGGTCCAGCCCCACCTTCCGTACGACTCCGTGCAGCGCCAGCTCGCCCCGTAACCGCCAGCGGTCCGGCCCGGACTGGCTGACTCCCGTGCTGTGGTACGTGATCTCCGGGAATCGCTCCACATCCAGGAAGTCCGGCGACCGCAGGTGCTTGTCCCGCACCCCGTTGCCGGTGTCGATGCTCGCCGCGTCGATGACCGCGTCCACGCGGGAGCGCTCCGGCACGGCCGAGACCTTGATCTGCCCGCCGAAGTCGCCGAACCGCCCGCGCACGCTGGAGAATCCGAGGTGCTGGGCGACCGTGGCCACCGACGAGTGCACGGGGTCGATGTTCCACAGGCCCGGCGGCGGCATGTCGACGCCGGCCTGCCGGGTCAGGACGACCGTCCCGGCGTCGGCGACACCGCTGGAGGTGACGAACGCGGTCGCGGCGGCGGGCGCGAAGCCGGTGGCCGTCACGATCACGGTGTACGGCCCAGGCGTCAGCGCCGTGTCGGCGGCCACCACCCCGTCGGCGTCCGCGTCGGCGCGCACCACCTGGATTCCGGTTCTGTCGGTCAGGGTCACGACGGCGTGCTGGACGGCCCAGCCGTCCGATGTCCTTACCAGTGCGCGAAGTCCCATCCCGTTTCTCTCTCCTCGTTCGCGGTCGTTCGCGGTCGTGCGCCGTTCTCCCGGGGCCCGCCCTGATCCGCGAAGACCCGCTGGACAGGACCAAGAGGCGGGCCCCGGCGCGGTGGCGGCACGCCGTCCCCAGGCTTGCCGCCATCTCACCGGGGCCCCTTTCCACCGGACGGGGCGCGCCTCCGCTGAGGGACGCGCCCCGTCCGGGGGCTTCGGTCCGGCTCACCAGGGCGTGTCTTTCGGATCTTGCCGGGCTCGCGGTCCCTGGCACGCACGCTCTCCCCCGTAGCCCCCGAGGGGGGCACGGGAGGTGCCCCCTCCGTTGTCGGGGGGGGGCGCCCCGCCCCCGGGTCGACCCACAACCCCCCGG
>NZ_JBHXRX010000113.1:0-13992 GCF_042714995.1 Streptomyces sp. NPDC058665 | reverse complement strand
ACGGCTTTTCGCCGTCGGCCGCACGCCGGTTCAGTCGGAAGCGTCAGTCGGCCGCGTCAGTCCGCGGTCCGCTCCAGAGCGGCCACGCCGATCGCGCTGTCCGCCATCCCGTAGAACACATAGACCGTCCCCGCGATCCGTTCGACGGCGGTCGGGAAGACAACGTTGCCGAGCGTTCCGGTGGTCTCCTCACGGGTCTCCGGAGACAGCCACGGCTCCGGTGAACGCGCCAGCACCCGCGCCGGGTCTGCCGGGTCCAGCAGGATGCCCCCGGCCCGGTAGACGGCGCCATGGCTGAGCTCGAAGCCCTTCGCGACCGGGCCGGTCACCCCGTGGTGGATAAGCAGCCAGCCCTCCGGCACCCGCAGCGGCGGCGGGCCCGCGCCGATCTTCGCCACCTCGAACGGCATCTCCGGGCCGGCGACCGGAGCGGAGTGCCGGAGCGAGGTCAGAGCCGAGAGATCGCGGCGGGCCGCCTCGGCGTCCACGTACGCGATCCAGATCGACGGACGGCCGTCCTCGACCCCGGCAGGGATCGGGGCGCCCTCGCCGGCACGCAGCCAGTCCAGATCCCACATCGGCCGGTGCAGCATCGCGAAGCTCGGGCGGCCGTCGGGGCCGGGAACGATCTCGGGGAAGAAGACGAGGTCCTTGTTGGGGAAGAAGTTCAAGTCCGTTGCCAGGTGCGGCTGATACGTGAAGTGCAGCGGGCCCAGACGGCGCCAGTTGATCGTGTCCGTGGAGACGGCCAGCGCGGGCCGCGGGCCGAGCGGACCGTACGCGACGTAGGTCATGACGTGCACGCCGAGGTCGGAGACGAAGGTGATACGGGGGTCTTCCACGCCGGCGTTGTGCGCGCCCCGCTCGAAGCCCTCGTCCGGGGACAGCACCACGCCTTGGCGCTCGACGCCGACCGGTACGCCGTCTTCGATCACGACGCGGGCGCGGCCGATGCGCGAGACGTTGCCGGCCGCGACCATGCGGGGGTAGAGGTACAGCTCGCCGTCGGGTCCCCAGGCGGTGGCCGGATTGAGGACGCCCTCCGCCTCCAGGGGGTCGGTGAGGTCGGCGTCCATGAGCACGCCCACCCGGTTCAGGGCATACGGGAGCGCGGTTTCGGTGTTGCGCTGGGTCATACCTAGCCTTTGATCGCGGATCCGAGGTTGGCAGAGGTGAAGTGGCGCTGGAAGAGCAGGAAGAGGACGACGGCCGGCACCGCCAGTACGCAGGCACCGGCGAGCACGGCGCCCATCGGGTTGTCCTGGAAGGTGGAGTTGGCCTGGGAGAAGTTGGCCAGGCTGACCGCGAGGGGCTGCATCTCCTGGTCCTTGGTCACCAGGAACGGCCACAGGAACTCGTTCCACGGGCCGATGAAGGTCACCAGCATGGCGGTGAGGATCGCGGGGCGCACCAGTGGCACCGCCACCGAGCGCAGGATGCGCGTTTCGCTCGCTCCGTCCATGCGCGCCGCGTCGAAGATCTCGCGCGGGATCTGGAGGAAGTACTGGCGGAAGATGAGCACCGCCACGGAGTTGACGGCGAACGGCAGGATCATCCCGGCGTAGCTGTCGGCGAGGCCGAAGTAGCGCACCACCATCACGTACAGCGGGATCATCAGCAGCTGGAACGGGATCGCCTGGACGAGCAGGACGAGCGCGAACACCAGACCGCGGCCACGGAAGCGCAGGATCGCCAGGGCGTAGCCGGCCAGCAGGCCGAAGACCAGCGTGCAGGCCACCACTCCGACGGTCATGATCAGTGAGTTGGTCAGGGCGGTGAGCAGGCTGAACGAGTCGTCGATGCCGGTGAGGTTGTCCAGGGTGAGGTTGCCGGGCCTGGGCAGCAGACCGCCGAGGCTGGTGTCGCGCTTCTTCTGCAGCGCCCCGATGAGCATGTAGTAGAACGGCAGTAGCGCGGCGAGGGCGCCGATGCCGAGTGCGGCGTGGCGCAGGACGCGCGAGGTGCGGGCCATGTCAGTCCCTCTCCGTGAGGCGCCGGGCCACGGTCGCGATGATGAGCACGCCGGTGACGAGGATCAGCCCGATGGCGGCCGCGGCGTCCGGCTCGCCCTGCTCGATGCCCCGCTGGTAGACCAGCAGCGCGGGGGTGAGCGAGGCGCCGCTCGGGCCGCCGCCGGTGAGCAGGAACGGCTCGGTGAAGATCTGTCCCGCGGTGATGACCGACAGCAGGATGACGAGCGAGGTGACGGGGCGGACGGCCGGCAGGGTGACGGCCAGGAACGCCTGCCGGCGCCCGGCGCCGTCGGTCAGTGCCGCCTCGTGCAGCTCCTTGGGCACGTTCTGGAGCGCGGCGAGGTAGAGCAGGATGTAGAAGCCGAGCTGCTTCCAGGTGACGTAGACGGCGATGAGCGGCATCACCAGCTGTTTGTTCGCCAGCCAGGACGGGTCAGGGGCCCAGGAGCCGAGCACGTTGTTGACGGCGCCGGAGCCGTTGAACAGAAACAGCCAGACGGCGAGAGTGGCGACCGAGGCTGTCACGTACGGCACGTAGTACGCGACCCTGAAGAAGCCCCGCCAGTGGGTCGCGGCATTCAGCGCCGACGCCAGCGTGAGCGCCAGCACCACGGTCAGCGGGATGTTGATCGCCATGAACAGCCCGAGGTTGACGAACGCGCGCCGGGTGTTCTTCTCGCCGAGGACCTCGGTGAAGTTGTCGAAGCCGACGAACGGGTGCGGCACGGAGACGCCGGGTGCGGTGAAGAAGTAGTCGTGGAAGGCCATCCATACGCCGACCCCGAACGGGACGATGAACACGACCAGGACGTACGCGGTGTACGGCGCGGTCAGAAGGAGCCCGAGAGGGCTGTCGCCCAGCCGGCGCCCAAGCCGCGGGACGGCGGGCCGCCGGCCCGGGACACGGGGCTCGTGCGCGGAAGTCGGCGGTGTGTGCCGGGTCGATGGACGGCGGCGGCGCGGGGCGCGGGGCGGATCACCCGCGGCCCGGGTGCCGTCGTGGCCGTCGTGGCCGTCGCCGCTGGCGCGGAGTGATTTCATGGTGCGCGCGCCTCGTCAGCCGGTGGCCTGGTCGTCGATCTGCTGCGCGGCCTTGTCGAAGGTCGACTTCACATCGCCTTTCCCGGGCAGCACCGCGTCCTCCCAGGCCGTACGGAAGGTCTTCCACACCTCGGTCGAGCCGGCGATGTTCGGCACGTCCACCGCCCGCGGGACCGCGTCGGCGAAGGGCTGGTAGAAGGGGTTGTCCTTGAGATAGCCGCCGGCGACAGCGGCCACGTCCCCGCGAGTGGGGAACTGCCCCGTCTTCTCCAGCAGTGCCACGTCGTTCTGCTTGTTCATCGAGAACTTGGTGAACTCCCAGGCGGTCTGCTTGTTCTCGCACGAGGTGAACAGGCCGACGTTCTTGGAGTCCGCGAACGTCGAGGTCTCACCGGCGGGTATTCCGGCGGCCGTTGGCAGCGGCACCACGCCGTACTTCACCTTGCCGTCGAACTGCCCCTTGCCCCACGGCCCGGCGATGCCCATGGCGGCCACGCCCTCGGCGAACGGGCCCGCCCACATGTCACCGCTGAACGCCTCCGGGGAGGAGTAGCCATCGGCATACATCCGCTGCCAGAAGCCGAGGGTCTGCTGTCCGGCCTCGGAAGTGAAGGTGGCCTTCTTGTCCTTCACGAGCTGCGTGCCGCCGGAGTTGGCCAGATACAGCGGGTAGAAGTCGAACAGCGCGTTGGTGTAGTCGCTGGTCGCCGGGGGGTACAGGGCGAATTTCGCCGCCTTGCCGCTCTTGATCTTCTTGGCCGCGGCGAGCACATCGTCGTACGTGCCCAGCTTCGGGTTCTCGGCGTCCAGGCCGGCCTTCTCGAAGACGTCCTTGTTGTAATAGAGCATGAACGGGTTGGTTTTCCACGGCACTTGATACAACTTGCCGTCCGGGGAACGGAAGCCGTCCGCGGCGCCGCCGGAGCGCCCCTTGATGAAGGACTCGGCATCGCCGAAGGTGTCCGAGAGATTGACCAGGCCGCCCTGCTTCTGGAATGCCGCGACCGCCGCCGGAGCGGTGTTGTAGACGAGGCAGGGGGTGTTGCCCGCGGTGATCGCGGCCCCGAGGACGTCTTCGGTGGACTTGCCCGACGGCACCGCCTTGGCGGTGACCTTCTCCTCGGGGTGCTCCGCGTTCCAGTCGGCCACTGTCGCCTTGGCCCAGGCTTGCTCCTGCTCGTTCGTCGAGTACCAGATGTCGATCGGTCCCGAGGTCGGCTTGCCGCCGCCGTCGGCGTCGCCCGAACCGCAGGCGGACAACGGCAGGACGACCGCCGCGGTGGTGGCCAGCACCGATATGCGCGGAAAACGCCTCATGGCGCTCAACTCCCTTTCCATGCGGGTGGTTGAGGGTCCGAAGCGACTCCCCTCCCGTCGCCGCCGGCCCGCCCCGTCGGAAATGATCACCACGGGGTTACGAGCGTCATCAAACCGGTTTAATATCTGAGCGTCAAGGATGGATGCGAGATGTTTCGGTATCCGGGGTGGCGCGCTCCTGTCACCCCGGGGCCCGGTGGGAAGGCGAGGCGGCATGGTGCAGGGCCAGGGAAAAGCGGCCGGGTCGGCGGACGGTTCCCACGAGGCGAAGCCTCCGCCGCCACGCCGGGGCAGGGGCAGCCGGCCGACGATCGGTGATGTCGCCGCGCTGGCCCAGGTCTCCAAGGCGACGGTCTCCTTCGTCATCAACGACCGCCCCGGGGTCAGCCCGCAGGCGCGCCGACGGGTCACGGACGCCATCGACCAGCTGGGCTGGCAGCCCAACGCCGGCGCCCGCGCACTCTCCACCAAGCGGTCCCAGACCCTCGGCCTGGTGATCCGCCGGCCGCCGGAACTGCTGAGCACCGACCCGTTCTTCCCCCAGTTCGTCGCCGGCATCGAGACCGGCCTCTCCCCCCTCGGCTACGCGCTCGTGCTCCAGGTCGTCCCCGACGAGGAGACCGAACGGCAGGCGTACGAGCGGCTGGCCCGGGACGGACGGGTCGACGGCGTGTTCCTCACCGATCTGCGCACCGACGACCCACGGCCCGCACTCGTGACGGAGCTGGGCATCGGCGCACTGATCGTCGGACCGCCGCAGCCCGGCAGCCCGGTGCCGGCCCTCGGGGTCGACGACGGCAGCGGGGTGCGCCGCGCGGTCGGCCATCTGCGCTCGCTCGGCCACCGGTGGATCGGACACGTCTGCGGAGAGGCCGGATATGTGCACACCCAGGCCCGGCGCGACGCCTGGCGCAGTGCGCTGGCGGATGCCGGCCTGCCCGAAATCCCGCCGGTGGAGGCGGACTTCACCGGCGCGGCCGGCGCTCGCGCCACGCACCAACTGCTGGACCTGGACCGGCCGCCGACCGCGATCGTGTACGCCAACGACCTGATGGCCATCGCCGGAATCACCGCCGCGACCAGCCGCAGGCTACGGGTCCCCGAGGACCTGTCGGTGGTGGGCTTCGACGACATCCCGCTGGCCGACTGCATCGCGCCACCACTGACGACGGTGCGCCAGGACGTGCTGGCCTGGGGACGCGCCGCCGCGCAGGCACTGGTCTCACTCACGGAGGGAGGAAAATTCCAGCCGACCGAACTCCCCCCAATGGAATTCGTGGTCCGCGCAAGCACCGCGCCACCAGGGACGTGAGCCCGGGGGCCGCGGGCGCAGGCCGGGGCGGGGCGGGGGACCATGCTCCCGGCTCCCGCCGACCGGCCCTGGTATGGGGCTACCCGCCCTCACTGCACTGCAAGTCCCGGCCGCCCAGCATTCCGGTTCCCGACCGGGCGTGGATGACAGCCGCCGAACCCTCGCCTGCTGCCGACTTCGAGCAAGCCCGGCCCGTGCCGGGCATGGCTTGTTGGACCCGACGGTGGAACTGCTCGCAGCCGCGGTGTCATCGTTACGGAACCGGGAGCCACATGCCGTAGCGCCCTGCACTCCGTCAGTGACAGGACTCCTGCCAGCACGAGCCCGCCCAGACCGAGAGTTGGCCACCATCAGTAATCGGTCACGCAACCGAACTGATGCGGCGCCCTGCCTCGCTCTTCTTCGAGTGCCGGACGACCGGACGGCTACCCCCGGTCCGCAAAAGGGGCCAGCACCCGGCCCACCTGCTCGGCCAACGCCCGAGCACGCCAGGCGTCCGGCACTCCGGGGGCTTTGAGCAGGGTCGGCACCAGAAAACCGGGGCTGAGCACGTGCACGGGTCCGTGAGGCGTCATCGCCTCCAGGAACCCGCCGGCGACCGGGGAGCCGTGCACCACGATCAGCGGGCGTACCACCACCGGGTGCAAACCGGCTACCGCGGCGACCGCCTGCGCGTACGAGGCGACCTTCTCGATCTGACTGTGCCGGTCGTCCGGCCCGCAGTGCACCCGCCCGTACACAAGCCCCGTGGTCCAGGTCCGGCGCCACGCCTTCGTGTCCAGTACGACCACCGCCGTCCCGCACGGGCTTATGAGGATGTGGTCCAGGTTGAACCGGCGCCCCCACAACATCAGGTCGTGCCACACCACCCACCCCCGCGCCTGGATCTCGACAAGTAATCGAGCGGTCTGCTCCTCCCCCGCGGCACCGTGCGACCACAACGCCGCTCTCGCGTCCGCGCGCCGCGCCGCACGCCGTCCGATACCTATCCAGGCCAGGACACGCCGCCACCAGCCCTTCCGGGCTGCCGCCCGCATTGCGGCGGCGTGCGCCGAAGCCGAGTTCCCCGCAGTCATTGAACGGTCTCCTTGCCGTGGTGACCGACCTCGCCACGGCGACCACCGTGATCGAGGAACATGGTCGGGTGCTTCGCACGCGAATTGCGGTGCGGCGCAGTCCTGTTGGAGCGGCACCCCACGGTGTCACGCGATCTCCGCCCCGGCCATAGCGCCATAACCGGTCATTCCACGGCGCGTTCGGTACGTCCGAGCGCGGCGCGGAGGACCCGGCCGCGCTCGTGCAGGCGAGAGATCCGGACTCCTCACGGGCCAACACCCCAGAAGGCGATAGCCCTCTGGGCTTCTCTGGGACATCCGGCCGTATGGACAGGCATGAGCGTCAGCGCCGTGTTCAGCGTCAAGAAGTCGCCCGCAACGCTCCTACCGCACGAAACGCACACCACCCGAACCGGCAGATATGGCGTCCTTCTCCACCGGCTCCAGGATCGCCACGCACTCCACGTGGTGCGTCATCGGGAACAAGTCGAACGCCCGCAGCGTCCGCGGTTTGTAGCCCGCCGTGCGGAAGTACGCCAAGTCGCGGGCCAGTGCCGCCGGGTCGCAGGCCACGTACGCGATACGGCGGGCGCCCAGGGTCGCGAGGTGGGTGACGACTTGTTTGCCCGCGCCCGCGCGTGGGGGGTCCAGGACGATCAGGTCCGTCTCGGTGATCTGGGTGCGGGGCAGGACCGTGTCGACCTTGCCGTGTTCGATGCGGACCCGGGGGAGGTCCTGGAGGTTGTACTGGGCGTCCTCCGCCGCGCGGCGGCCCGATTCGATGCCCAGCACCGCGCCCGTCTCGCCGACCCGTTGCGCGATCGCCCCCGCGAAGAGGCCCACCCCGCAGTAGAGGTCCAGGGCCGTCTCGCCCTTGCGGGGCATCAGGCCCTGCATCACGGCCTCCACCAGGACCTCGGGGGCCTTCGGGTGGACCTGCCAGAAGCCGCCCATGCCGATGCGCCAGGTGCGGTCGTCGGCGCGTTCGCGGACGAAGGCGCGGCCGTGGACCCGGTGCACTCCCCCGTCGTGCTCCTCAACGCGCAGGACGGACACCGGCTTGTCCAGCTCGACCAGCGGGAGCCGGCCGCCCTTGACCGGCGCGAGGATCACCTGGCGGTCGCCGGAGCCGGACGCCGCGATCGCCTCGACCGAGGCCATCTGGGGCCATTCACGCTTCTCGACGCCCAGTTCGCTGACGCCCGCGGAGGCGATCATGCAGTGGTCGACGGGCTGTACCTCGTGCGAACGGTGCTTGCGCAGTCCGGCCCGGCCGTCGGCGTCGACGGCGTACTGCACGCGCGTACGCCACTGGGGCACCTCACCGGCGGGCAGCTTGTCGCCGGGCGCGGGCATGACCGTGCCGTCCCAGCCCGCCTCCTCCGGGGTGAGCCCGGCCAGCCGCTGGAGCTGCTCGGCGATGACCTCGCCCTTGAGGCGCCGCTGCGCGCCCGGCTTGGCGTGCTGCCAGTCGCAGCCGCCGCACATGCCGGGGCCCGCGTACGGGCACGGGGCCTGGACGCGGTCCTTGGAGGCGTCCAGGATCTCGACCGCGTCGGCCCGCAGAAAGCGCGAGCTCTCGTCGCCGTCCGTCACACGGGCGACGACCTTCTCGCCGGGCAGCGTGTGCCGTACGAAGAGCACCCGGCCGTCGTCGGTGCGGGCGACGCAGTGGCCGCCGTGCGCGACGGGGCCGACCTCGACCTCGTACTCCTCCCCGACCAGCGAAGCCTGTTCCGGAGTGTGCTCAGAAGGCTGCGGTTTTGTCTGCATGACGGGGTGGGCTCCAAAACAAGGGGATACACGGACGGCAGCCAGCCAGTCTAGGGCTTCTCGGTCGGCTCCTTCTTCGTCCGGGTGTCCACCGGCCCCCGCCGCACCGAGCCGGGCGCGTTCCACTCCGCGCGCCGCCGCGCCCTCTTCTTGGCGACCTCGGACGACTCCAGCTGGTACGGCACCGAGGTCACCATCACGCCCGGTGTGAAGAGCAGCCGCCCCTTGAGCCGCAGCGCGCTCTGGTTGTGCAGCACCTGCTCGAACCAGCGGCCGACCACGTACTCGGGGATGAAGATGCTCACCACGTCACGCGGATTCTCGGTGCGCAGGCCCCGTACGTACTCGATGACCGGCCGCGTGATCTCCCGGTACGGGGAGTCGAGGATCTTCAGCGGCACGTTGATGCCGCGCCGCTCCCACTCCTCCCTGAGCTGCTTCGTCTCGACGGGGTCGACGTTGATGCTGAGCGCCTCCAGCCGGTCCGACCGGGTCAGCTTGGCGAACGCGAGGGCGCGCAGCGTCGGCTTGTGGAGCTTGGAGACCAGCACGATGGTGTGCACGCGGGAGGGCCGTACGCCGTCGTCGCCGGGGCTCTCCGCCGCCGCGATCTCCCGCGCCACATGGTCGTAGTGCCTGCGGATCGCGGTCATCGTCCCGTAGAAGATCACCATGCCGAGCAGCGCGACCCACGCCCCGTGCGTGAACTTGGTGGCCAGGACGATGATCAGGACGAGCCCGGTGAAGAAGGCGCCGAAGGCGTTGATCGCCCGGGAGCGGATCATGTGGCGGCGCTTGGCCTTGTCGCGCTCCGTGCGCAGATGGCGGTTCCAGTGCCGGACCATGCCCGTCTGGCTCAGGGTGAAGGAGACGAAGACGCCGACGATGTAGAGCTGGATCAGCTTGGTCGAGTCCGCCCCGTACAGCCAGACCAGCAGGATGGCGGCGCCGGCCAGCAGCACGATGCCGTTGGAGAAGGCGAGGCGGTCGCCGCGCGTGTGGAGCTGGCGCGGCAGGTAGCGGTCCTGCGCGAGGATCGAGCCGAGGAGCGGGAAGCCGTTGTAGGCGGTGTTGGCGGCCAGGAAGAGCACGAGCGCGGTGGCCGCCGCGAGCAGCACGAAGAAGAAGGTGTCCGGGCCGAAGACGGCGGCGGCGACCTGGGAGATGACCGGATTCTGGACGTAGCCGTCGCCGACCGGCACCCCGTCGCGGAGCAGGTCCCTGCCCGGGAACTCGGCCATCTTCACATCGGTGGCCATGGCCAGGACGATGATGCCGCAGAACATGGTGACGGCCAGCGTGCCCATCAGCGCGAGGGTCGTCGCGGCGTTCCTGCTCTTGGGCTTACGGAAGGCGGGGACGCCGTTGCTGATGGCCTCGACGCCGGTGAGGGCCGCACAGCCGGAGGAGAACGCGCGCAGCAGCAGGAAGACCAGCGCGAACCCGGCGAGTCCGCTCTCCTCCGCCTTGATCTCGAAGTGGGCCGTGGGCGCTTCCATGGTGTCGTTGAGCACGAGGCCGCGGTAGGCGCCCCACACGATCATGATGAAGACGCCGGTGACGAAGACATACGTGGGGATGGCGAAGAGCTTGCCCGATTCCCTGACACCGCGCAGATTCATCAGCGTCAGGAGGACGATTATCCCCACCGCGCAGATGACCTTGTTCTCGATGACGAAGGGGATCGCCGAGCCGAGATTCTCCACGCCGGAGGAGATGGAGACGGCCACGGTCAGTACGTAGTCGACGAGCAGCGCGCTCGCGACGGTCAGACCGGCCTTGGGACCGAGGTTGGTGTTGGCGACCTCGTAGTCGCCGCCGCCGCTCGGGTAGGCGTGCACGTTCTGCCGGTAGGAGGCGACGACGGTGAACATCAGGACGACGACGGCCAGTGCGATCCACGGGCTGAAGTGGTACGCCGACGCGCCCGCGATGGAGAGCACCAGGAGGACTTCCCCCGGCGCGTAGGCCACCGAGGAAAGCGGGTCGGAGGCGAAGACAGGTAGCGCGATGCGTTTGGGGAGGAGCGTTTCTCCCAACCTGTCGCTACGCAGCGCCCTTCCGATCAGGATCCGTTTGGGCACGTCGGTCAGTTTCGGCACGTTGAGGATCGTAAGCCGTTCGACGTGGGGCTTAGCAAGCACCACCCCACCTCGGCGGAGCGGGGGCCCCGGCGCGCCTCGCCGGGTCACGGTCGGCGACGCCGGGACTCCGTCACGACGTCAGACGCGCTCCGGAGCGCGCCCTTCCGCAGGCCCGTCCACGGGCCCGTCCGCCGACCCCTGCGCGGGCCCGTCCGCATGCCGTTCCCGGGTCCGCCCCGCCGGTCCGCCGGCGCCCCCGGAGAGCCGCCCCGGCCACCAGAACCGGCGCCCCAGGTCCAGCGCGAGCGCGGGCACCAGCACCGTACGGACCAGGAAGGTGTCCAGCAGGACGCCGATGCCGACGATCACGCCCAGCTGCGCCATCGTCACGAGCGGCAGCACCGCGAAGACGGCGAAGGTCGCCGCGAGCACGACGCCCGCCGACGTGATGACGCCGCCGGTGCCGGTCAGGCCCTCCAGGACCCCGCGCGCGCGGCCGACGCGCAGCGCCTCCTCACGGACGCGGTGCATCAGGAAGATGTTGTAGTCGATCCCGAGGGCGACCAGGACCACCACCAGCACCACCGGGATGACGGTCCGCAGATCGCGGTCGGCGGCCCGCTGGGTGTCCAGCGTCTGCGCGGTGGCGCCGCCGACCAGCGCGCCGGCCCCGTCGACGGTCCGTACGGCCTCCCGGAGCCGGTCGACGGTGTCCTTGGCCGCCGCGCTGTCCGGGGCGTCGGTGAGCACCACCGAGAGCGCCGCGAGCCGCCCGTCGGGCGTACGGTCGCCGTCCTCCACCAGCGCGACGCCCTTCACGCCCCGTACGACCGACTCGACGTCGGCGGCGTGGTCGGCGCGCGGGTGACGATTTTCGCCGGGTCCGACGCGCACCACGGCGCGATGGTTTGCCGACCTGCCGCGGCGCCCGGGGCGGTGCCCTGAGCGATGGATCTCCATGAGTACGGCCGGGAGCGGGAACTCCCGGCCGTACGACTTCAGTTGGTGCCGCGCGGAGCTACTCGATCTCGCGCATCATCTTCTCCATCGACGCGATCGAACCCCGGGCCTGCGTCAGCTCGTCGAGCGTGCGGCGGTGCAGCTCGACGTTGTCCTCCAACAACTGGGCGTACTTCACCGCGAGTTGCTTGTACTGCTCCTCGCGCGCCGCGAGCATCCGCGCGCGCCAGGTCGCCGCGATCTGCCACACGACCACGATGAGGAACAGGAACACACCGCCGGCGCCGACGGCCCCGGCCAGGTCCGTCCAGCCCGAATCATTCATTTCGCGGACTCCTTCACGGTCGTTCTCTCTTCCTCGGGAAGCGTCAGCGCCGCCGTCGCGACGGTCTGAGGCGTCAGGGCGAAACAGAAGGGCGTCAGCTCGAAGTACTTCATCGACTTGCCGCTCTCGGACAGCTCCAGCGTCCCGACGACGAGCCCGGCCGCCTCCAGCCGCTGGAGATGCATATGCAGCAGCGGGCGGCCGATGCCGAGTTCGCGGGCGAGTCTGCTGACGTAGTTACGGCCTTCCAGGAGCGCGCCGACGATCCGCATACGGTGCGGATTGCCCAGCGCGGCAAGCACCTTCAGCAACTCGTCGCCGGTCGGGACCTCTTGCATCGCAGCGCCCTTCCTCAGCACCTGTCAGAGACAGGCTGACAGTAGCCGTCGGGACCTGTCAAAGAAACCTGACACATATCAGGGTGGGCTGAGGGGAACTCGGGGTCGTCTCAGGGTGTCCCCCTACGCCTCCCCGGCACGGGTGACGGCAGGTCGGGCCAGGACGCATAAGCTCATCCACGGGCGGCGCCCCGTACGGTTGTCCCGTCCGTGGCCCGGCGCACGGAGAAGGAAGAGTGAACCAGGTGTTTACGCAGGTCAGCTCGGCGAACAGGACTGCGGGGTAAAGAGGACGTGCACATCGTCATCATGGGCTGCGGCCGAGTGGGAGCCGCACTCGCCACCAGCCTGGAGAGGCAGGGGCACACGGTCGCCGTCATCGACCAGGACCCCACGGCGTTCCGCCGGCTCGGCTCCGGCTTCGGCGGGCGGCGCGTCAACGGGGTCGGCTTCGACCAGGACACCCTGCGCGACGCGGGCATCGAGGACGCGGGCGCGTTCGCCGCGGTCAGCAGCGGCGACAACTCGAACATCATCGCCGCCCGGGTGGCCCGCGAGATGTTCGGCATCGAGAACGTGGCCGCGCGCATCTACGACCCCCGGCGCGCCGAGGTCTACCAACGGCTCGGCATCCCCACGGTGGCGACCGTCCGCTGGACCGCCGACCAGATGCTCCGGCGGCTGCTGCCGTCCGGCGCGGAGCCGCTGTGGCGCGACCCGAGCGGCGGCGTCCAGCTGGCCGAGGTCCACACTTCGACCGCCTGGATCGGCCACAAGATCAGCACTCTCCAGGAGGAGACGGGCGTCCGCGTGGCGTTCCTCACCCGGCTCGGCGAGGCCATACTGCCCACGTCGCAGACGGTGCTCCAGGAGGGCGATCTCGTCCACGTGATGATGCGTACGGACGACATCCAGAAGGTCGAGGCGGTTTTCGCCGAGGGTCCTGAGGAGGGCGGTCACTGATGCGCGTCGCGATTGCCGGAGCCGGCGCGGTGGGTCGTTCCATCGCGGGCGAACTGCTGGAGAACGGCCACGAGGTCCTGCTGATCGACAAGGCGCCCACCGCCATCTCGGTCGAGCGGGTGCCGATGGCGGAGTGGCTGCTGGCCGACGCGTGCGAGATCACCTCGCTGGACGAGGCGGCGCTCCAGCGCTGCAACGTCGTGATCGCGGCGACCGGCGACGACAAGGTGAACCTGGTCGTCTCGCTGCTGGCCAAGACGGAGTACGGCGTACCGAGGGTGGTCGCCCGGGTCAACAACCCGAAGAACGAGTGGCTGTTCAACGAGTCATGGGGTGTCGACGTCGCGGTCTCGACGCCGCGTCTGATGTCGGCGCTGGTGGAGGAGGCGGTGAGCGTCGGCGACCTCGTACGGCTGCTGCGCTTCAGCCACGGCGACGCGAACCTGGTGGAGCTGACGCTGCCGCCGGAGTCGGCGGTGACGGGGACGCAGGTGGGGGACGTGACCTGGCCGGAGGACACGTCGCTGGTGACGATCATCCGGGGTTCACGGGTGCTGACGCCGCACGCGGAGGAGACGCTGGAGGCGGGGGACGAGCTGCTGTTCGTGGCGGCGCAGGCGCGCGAGGAGCAACTGGAGGACTTGCTGTCGGTGCGACGGGAGGACGCGTAAACGCTGGCGCTGTGCGGGGTCGCCTCCGGCGGGGTTCGTGGTGCGGGGTTGCGGGTTCGTTGCCGGGGGCGGGGGTCGGGGCCTTCGGAGGGGTATGTCCGGACGGCGTGATTTACGGCGCGTGCAAGGTTGTTGGACCCGACGGGACGTTCTTGTTCACGCGACACAAATCAGCCTGAG
>NZ_JBHXRX010000112.1:6291-14338 GCF_042714995.1 Streptomyces sp. NPDC058665 | reverse complement strand
ACTCTACCCAAACCCCCACCCCCCGTGTTCCGCGGGGGGGGGGCCACCCTTCCCGGTGCCCGCCCTCCGCCCCGTCCTCTCATCGCCAATGTTTTTGGGGGGCCCCCCGGGGGGGGGCCCCCCCCCTTCCGCGTGGCCCAGGTCTTATTACTTCTTGAGGGGCACGGCGTCGCCCGTGACCGCGTCCACGACCTTACGGTCGCCAAGTGGCCGGTCCAGCGTCACCTTCTCGGTGAAGCTCTTGGCCATCGCGATACAGACACCTCCCCGCGGCGCCGAGTCCACCACCTCCACCCTGACCGTGGACGCGCTCTCGTCCGCCCGCAGGGAGTACTCGCCGCACACGCCGTCCACGAAGCGCACGCTCAACGTGCTGCCCTCGGCGCTGTATGTCTCGATCGACGACCCCTCTTCGTCCTGAGGGGGCGCCGGGTCGGCCTCGCCGCCCTGCGTCAGATACTCGGGAAGCACCGCCGTCCGGGTGACCGTCGACGTCGGCCCGCCCCCGGTGCCCGCCACCTCGAACCACCACGCGGGTACGAGCGCCGCCCGCCCGTCCACCTGCTGTGCCGACAGACCGAAGACCGCATTCTCCAGCGGCACCCGGGCGGGCTTCGCCGGTTCTCCGCCCTTGCCCTTCGGCTCGCACGGGGCCGCCGGCTCGCGCCCGTCCTTCTGCGGCACCGCCGACGCGCAGCCGCCGATCCCGCTCGTGCCCGGCGCGTTCACCGACTCGTTCAGCAGCTTCAGCGCCTCGGCCGCGCTCACCACCGGATACTCCTCGCCCTTCTCGGGCGCCTTCAACTTCCCGCTGCCCGCGACGACTTGGCCGTCCGCGCCGATCTGGATGCCGGTCGACCAGCCGTACGTGGGCAGCCCGCCGATCACGGGCGCGGCGTTCACCACCCGTACGGCGCCCATCAGTTGGCCCGCGTCGAGTGCGGCGTCGTGCTGGCCGAGCGCCTTCAGCACGGGCGCGGCGGCCTTCTTCGCGGCCTCCTCGCTCACCGGTCCCGCCCCGTCCTGGGGTACGACGGGATTGTCGCCGCTCGCGCCGCCCCCGCCGCTCGGGCACTCCTTGCCCTTGAGGCAGTTGTCGCCGCCGGGAGCGGGCCCGAAGCGGCCGAACGTCCAGTCGCCGGGCGCCTGCTTGTCGACACTGAGCAGCGGGCCCGAACCGTCCTTCTGGGTGCCGACCTTCCAGGCCGTACCTACGAGTTCGGGCGCACCGGCCACCCCCAGGGCCTTGGCGAGACGCGCCACGTCCGCCGCCGCGACGGAACCCTCGGGGCGGTGTACGGCGGCCGATTCGGGCCCCTCGGGCAGCGTGCCGGCCGCGTGGTACTCGACTCCGTACGGGCTCGGTTCCCCGGGCGCGATCCCGAGGCCGGGATCCGTGCCGGAGCCATCCGCCGACGTCGCGGGGTCCGCCCCGCCGCTGAGTGCCAGCGGCGGCGGATCCAGGTCGCGTGCGGCCTTCTTGTCCCCGCCGTCGCCGTCCGACGAGGTCGTGGCGAGATACGCGCCCCCGCCGCCCGCGAGCAGGACGGCCGCCGCCACCGAAGCGATCACGAGCGGGGAACGCCGCAACCCCGGGCGGGCGCCGTCGCGTTCGCCTCCGCTGTCCTGAGGTCGTTCGGTACTGGTCACCGTCTGCTCCTTCGGGCCGATCGGCCTCGCCGTGGCCGGGACACCGGTGAGACGGGCCTCAGGAGCGCTCGGTTCCCCGCGACCCTAGTCGCCGTACTCGGACATGCCGTCGATCAGCCGGGCGGAGTCCGGCGGGACCGTGACGCCATGGATCAGCGACGGAGGGACGGGGACGGGAGCGTCCGGGGCGGGCTTCACCCAGTCCGGCGCCATCCGCGCGCAGTCACCGCGCAGTTCGGCCAGGCTGGTATCGGATTCGCGCACGGCACGCTCGCGGGGGACGGTGTCATTCCTCATGCACGCACCGTAAGCACGGAGCGGTCGAGAGGAAAGCCGTACTATCGGGTAGTTTGCCGTTTCGAGGCTCCCGGACCGACCCGATAGCGTGAGCTGTCCACAAGCCCTCCTCCACAGGAGCAGTCAGCCGTGAGAATCGCAGTCACCGGCTCCATCGCCACCGACCACCTCATGACCTTCCCCGGTCGCTTCGCCGACCAGTTGGTCGGAGACCAGCTGCACACGGTCTCGCTTTCCTTCCTGGTCGACAACCTCGACGTACGCAGGGGCGGTGTCGGCGCCAACATCTGCTTCGGCATGGGGCAGCTCGGCAGCGCGCCGATCCTGGTCGGTGCCGTCGGCCCCGACTTCGACGAGTACCGCGCCTGGCTCGACCGCCACGGCGTCGACACCGCGTCCGTCCGGGTCTCCGAGGTCCTGCACACCGCGCGCTTCGTCTGTACGACGGACGCCGATCACAACCAGATCGGCTCCTTCTACACCGGCGCCATGAGCGAGGCGCGGCAGATCGAGCTGAAGTCGGTCGCCGACCGGGTCGGCGGACTCGACCTCGTACTGATCGGCGCCGACGACCCGGAGGCGATGCTCCGCCACACGGAGGAGTGCCGCACCAGGTCCATCCCGTTCGCCGCCGACTTCTCGCAGCAGATCGCGCGGATGGACGGCGAGGAGATCCGGCTGCTGCTCGACGGCGCGACGTACCTGTTCTCCAACGAGTACGAGAAGGGGCTCATCGAGTCCAAGACCGGCTGGACCGACGCCGAGATCCTCGCCAGGGTCGGCCACCGGGTCACGACCCTCGGCTCGCGCGGCGTCCGGATCGAGCGCGCCGGCGACGACCCGATCGAGGTCGGCTGCGCGGAGGAGACGGCCAAGGTCGACCCGACCGGCGTCGGCGACGCCTTCCGAGCCGGCTTCCTCTCCGGTCTGTCGTGGGGCGTGGGCCTGGAGCGCGCGGCGCAGGTCGGCTGCATGGTCGCGACCCTGGTCATCGAGACGCTCGGCACCCAGGAGTACACACTGCGGCGCAACCACTTCATGGAGCGCTTCACCAAGGCGTACGGCGACGAGGCGGCCGACGAGGTCCGTGCGCATCTGAAGTAGGCGCCCCCCCAGGGGGCGCGCGCCCATCACCGGACACCCGTTGTGCGGCCCGCGCCCCCCGGCGTACGCCTTCTTCACGACGCCGGGCACCGGCGGCGGTCAGACGAGACGGCGCACCAGGAACGAGGTGCCGTCCCGGCCGCCGTACTCCTGCCCGCGCATCTCGCACCAGGCCGGGATGTCCAGACGGGCGGCCTCGTCGTCGGACAGCACGGTCACCGTGCCCCCCACCGGTACGTCTCCGATGACCTTCGCCAACTCGATCACCGGGATCGGGCACAGCTTGCCGAGCGCGTCCACGACCAGCGAGGGAGTTCCGGCGGCGCCGGCGGACTCCGTCCGTACGACCGGGGCGCCCAGCCGCTCCCGTACCCGCGCCACCACCCCCGGCAGCACCTCCAGGAACCGGTCCACCTCCGCCTCGGCCGTACCGGCGGGCAGCGACACCCTGACGTTGCCCTCGGAGAGCACCCCCATCGCCCGCAGCACATGGCTCGGCGTCAGCGTGCTGCTCGTGCAGGACGAGCCCGACGACACGGAGAAGTCCGCCCGGTCCAGCTCGTGCAGCAGTGTCTCCCCGTCGACATAGAGACAGGAGAAGGTGACGAGATGGGGGAGCCGGCGCACCGGATCGCCCACCACCTCGACATCGGGGACCAGTCGCGGCACCCGCGCCCGGATCCGGTCCACCAGCACCCGCAGCCTGGCCGCCTCGTCCGCCGCCTCGGCGCGCACCGCCCGCAGCGAGGCCGCGGCGGCGACGATCGCCGGCAGGTTCTCGAAACCGGGCACCCGCCCCGACTCCCGCTCGTCCACCGGCCCTTGGGGAGCGAACCTGACCCCCTTGCGTACGGCGAGCAGCCCCACCCCGGCGGGCCCGCCCCACTTGTGCGCGCTCGCGGTCAGCAGCGACCACCGCCCCTCCACAGGACCCCACCCCAGCGACTGCGCCGCGTCCACCAGCAGCGGCACCCCGGCCGCCCGGCACGCGTCGGCGACGGCCTCGACCGGCTGCACCGTGCCCACCTCGTGGTTGGCCGACTGGAGGCAGGCCAGCGCCGTGTCCGCGCGCAGGGCCGCCGCGTACGTGTCCGGGGAGACCGCGCCCGTACGGTCCACCGGCACCTCCGTCACCGCCGCGCCGGACCCGCCGGTGACCCGCGTGTGTGCGGCATGAAGCACCGACGAGTGCTCGACCGCCGAGACCACCACATGGCTGCCTGCCCGCCGACGGCCCGCGAGCGCTCCGGTCATTCCCGTATGTACGGCGTACGTCCCCGAAGGAGTGAAGACGAGTTCGTCGGGGCGGCAGCCCACGGCCTCCGCCGCGGTCTCGCGCGCGGCGTCCAGCAGCAGCCTGGCCCGCCGCCCCTCGCGGTACAGCCGGGCGGGGTCGGCCCAGCCCTCGTCGAGGGCGGCACGCAGGGCCTCGTGTGCGACGGGGTGCAGGGGCGCGGAGGACGCGGAGTCGAAGTAGGCCACGCCGCAACGCTAATCCCTGGCTCCCCGAAGGCGTCTGGAGAGGCGTCAGAAGTGCCCCGCGGCAAGCCCCGTCCGGTGCGTTCCACCCCTTCGGGGCCCCGGACGGCGCGTTGGGCACCCTCCATGCGTGACCCCAAATTGCGTCCAGTAGGGTTTGGTCCGCATAAACATCCAAACCCCTGCCCGCGTCAGGGCCGGCGACGACCGTGACGGCCGCAGCCGGTCGCGCGGGCGAGACTCTCGGGAAGGCGCTACGTGAGTCCCAACGGCTCCGACCGCTCGTCGCGGCGCCCGATGCGGCGGAAGCTGCCGCAGGTGCTGACTGCGGGCCTGATCCTCGCGACCGCCACCGGTTGCACATACAAGGATTTCCCCCGCCTTGGAATGCCCACACCGGTGACCGAGGAGGCCCCCAGAATCCTCTCCCTCTGGCAGGGCTCGTGGGCGGCAGCGCTCGTCACGGGCATCCTGGTGTGGGGGCTGATCGTGTGGAGCGTCATCTTCCACCGGCGCAGCCGCACCAAGGTGGAGGTACCTCCGCAGACCCGCTACAACATGCCCATCGAGGCCCTGTACACGGTCGTTCCGCTCATCATCGTGTCGGTGCTCTTCTACTTCACCGCGCGTGACGAGTCGAAGCTCCTCTCCCTGGACGACAAGCCCGCCCACACCATCAACGTGGTCGGCTACCAGTGGAGCTGGGGCTTCAACTACGTCGAGAACGTGGACGGTGAGGCTTCCACCGGCGCCGAGGTCGCCCCGGAACTCGCCGACATCCCCCAGAAGTTCCTGGAGGACTTCCCCGCGGGCGCCGAAGGCGTCTACGACGCCGGAATCCCGGGCACGAGGAACCCCCAGAACGGCAACCCGGGTCCGACCCTGTGGCTGCCGAAGGGGGAGAAGGTCCGGTTCGTCCTCACGTCACGTGACGTCATCCACTCCTTCTGGGTCGTGCCGTTCCTGATGAAGCAGGACGTCATCCCGGGTCACACCAACGCCTTCGAGGTGACTCCCAACCGGGAGGGCACGTTCAAGGGCAAGTGCGCCGAACTGTGCGGTGTGGACCACTCCCGGATGCTCTTCAACGTCAAGGTCGTCTCCCCGGAGCGCTACCAGCAGCACTTGAAGGAGCTGGCCGAGAAGGGGCAGGACGGCTACATCCCGTCGGGCATCGAGCTGACGGACCCGGCCAGGAATGCGGAGAAGAAACAACTGTGAGCATCCTCAACGAACCCAAGGGTGCCGCCGTAGCAGCTGACGACTCGTACGAGAACGAGCTGCCGGTGCGGCGCGAGCAGCCCGGCGCTGTCGTCGTGAAATGGCTGACCACCACCGATCACAAGACGATCGGCACGCTCTACCTGGTCACGTCGTTCGCCTTCTTCTGCATCGGTGGTGTGCTCGCGCTCTTCATGCGCGCCGAGCTCGCCCGTCCCGGCACGCAGATCATGTCGAACGAGCAGTTCAACCAGGCGTTCACGATGCACGGCACGATCATGCTGCTGATGTTCGCGACGCCGCTGTTCGCCGGTTTCGCGAACTGGATCATGCCGCTCCAGATCGGCGCGCCCGATGTGGCGTTCCCGCGGCTGAACATGTTCGCCTACTGGCTCTACCTGTTCGGCTCGATCATCGCGGTGGCCGGCTTCGTCACCCCGCAGGGCGCGGCCGACTTCGGCTGGTTCGCCTACTCCCCGCTGTCGGACGCGGTCCGTTCACCGGGTGTCGGCGCCGACCTGTGGATCATGGGTCTGGCCCTCTCCGGCTTCGGTACGATCCTCGGCTCGGTCAACTTCATCACCACGATCATCTGCATGCGCGCGCCCGGCATGACGATGTTCCGCATGCCGATCTTCTGCTGGAACGTGCTGCTGACCGGTGTGCTCGTCCTGCTCGCCTTCCCGGTGCTGGCCGCCGCGCTCCTCGCCCTGGAGGCCGACCGGAAATTCGGTGCGCACATCTTCGACGCGGCCAACGGCGGCGCGTTGCTCTGGCAGCATCTCTTCTGGTTCTTCGGGCATCCAGAGGTGTACATCATCGCCTTGCCCTTCTTCGGGATCGTCTCCGAGATCATTCCGGTGTTCAGCCGGAAGCCGATGTTCGGCTACATCGGTCTCGTCGGCGCGACGATCGCCATCGCCGGCCTTTCGGTGACGGTGTGGGCGCACCACATGTATGTGACGGGCGGCGTCCTGTTGCCGTTCTTCTCCTTCATGACATTCCTGATCGCGGTACCGACAGGAGTGAAATTCTTCAACTGGATCGGCACGCTGTGGAAAGGCTCGTTGTCCTTCGAGACACCGATGCTATGGACCATCGGCTTCCTGGTCACCTTCGCCTTCGGTGGTCTGACGGGCGTCATCCTGGCCTCACCGCCGATGGACTTCCATGTCTCCGACTCGTACTTCGTCGTCGCGCACTTCCATTACGTCGTCTTCGGCACGGTGGTCTTCGCGATGTTCGCCGGCTTCCATTTCTGGTGGCCGAAGATGACGGGCAAGATGCTCGACGAACGGCTCGGGAAGATCACCTTCTGGACGCTGTTCATCGGTTTCCACGGCACGTTCCTGGTGCAGCACTGGCTGGGCGCGGAAGGTATGCCACGGCGGTACGCGGACTACCTCGCCGCCGACGGCTTCACCGCCCTGAACACCATCTCCACGATCAGCTCCTTCCTCCTGGGCATGTCGGTCCTGCCGTTCTTCTACAACGTCTGGAAGACCGCCAAGTACGGGAAGAAGGTCGAGGTGGACGACCCGTGGGGCTACGGCCGCTCACTCGAATGGGCGACTTCCTGCCCGCCGCCGCGGCACAACTTCCTCACGCTGCCGCGGATCCGCTCCGAATCCCCGGCGTTCGACCTGCACCACCCGGAGATCGCGGCGCTCGAACACCTTGAGAACGACGGGCAGAAGGACGCCGCCCTCGTCGGTGGCAAGGAGGTCGGCAAGTGAAGGTCCAAGGCTGGATGTTCCTCTGGCTGAGCCTCTTCATCCTCGTCGTCGCCGCCGTCTACGGCGTGTGGTCGAAGGAGCCCGTCGGCACCACCGCGCTCTTCCTGGCGTTCGGCCTGAGCCTCATGATCGGCTTCTACCTGGCCTTCACGGCCCGGCGGGTCGACGCGATGGCGCAGGACAACAAGCAGGCCGACGTCGCGGACGAGGCCGGCGAGGTGGGGTTCTTCTCCCCGCACAGCTGGCAGCCGCTCTCCCTGGCCATCGGCGGTGCGCTCGCGTTCCTCTCCATCGCCATCGGCTGGTGGCTGCTGTTCTTCTCCTTCCCGGTACTCCTGATCGGCCTGTGGGGCTGGGTCTTCGAGTACTACAGCGGTGAGAACCAGAACCAGTAGGCACGGCGGCGGACAGCCGTAATCGGCACAAGGGGCCCCGGGGCCACCACCCCCCCCAGCGGAGGCCCGGCCCCCCGGGGGAGGACAACAAACCCCCCCAAACCAGCCCAAAATAAAAAATAAGTGCAATAAAAACAAAACCCCCCAGAGACCACCCACAGCGAG
>NZ_JBHXRX010000112.1:0-6281 GCF_042714995.1 Streptomyces sp. NPDC058665 | reverse complement strand
GGCCGGGGGGGCTGGGTCAGCTAGTACTAACGCGCTGCTACCCAGACCCAGTTGGCCGGGCGCCGTCCACCCGAAAACGCCACACGGGGCCCGAAACCTCCTCACCCCTGAGGAGGATCCGGGCCCCTCGTTTGCAGTCACACAGCGCGCCGTAACCGAACATTCTTCATAACGTGTGCATATGAACCACAAGCCGCGCTTTCGCACCGTTCTCGGCTGCACTGTGCTGGTCCTGTCCTTCGGGGCGGCAGCGACCGGCTGTGGCGGCCCGGACGGCCATCCGCTGTCCGGCAAGCCCTACGACGCAGCCGACCAGGTCTCCCTCAACGCACCCAAGGGTGACGCCAAGGCGAACCCTGACAAGCCACTGGAAATCGTCGCCAAGGGCGGTGACGCACGTATCACCGACGTGACCGTCACCGACGGCTCCGGCCACCACCTGGCGGGCGAGCTGGCCGCAGACGGGGCCCGCTGGCACTCCACGGCGCCACTGGCCGCCGGTGCCCGCTACACCGTGAAGGTCTCCACCGAGGACGACGACGGTGCCCCTGGCAGCCGTACGCTCGACTTCGAGACGTCCCGGGTGAAGCAGCGGAACCTGGCCGTGAAATTCGGCCCCAAGGCCGGCAAGTACGGCGTCGGCCAGCCCATCACCGCCGAGCTCGGCACACCGGTCAAGGACAAGGAGGCCAGGGCCGTCGTCGAGCGGGGCCTCAAGGTCCGCTCCAGCCCCGCCGTGGAGGGCGCCTGGCACTGGGTCGACGACAAGACCCTGCACTTCCGGCCCAGGGAGTACTGGCCCGCAAACGCGTCCATCAACGTCAGCAGCACCCTCGACGGCATCAAGGTCGGCGGCAAGCTGTACGGCGGATCGGTCAAGCCCCTCAAGATCAGCACCGGCGACCGGCTCGAAGCCATCGCCGACGCCGGTACGCACCACATGACGGTGATGCGCAACGGCGAGGAGATCAAGACCGTCCCCGTGACCACCGGCAAGCCCGGCTTCTCGACCCGTAACGGCATCAAGGTGGTGCTGGAGAAGCAGTCGTTCGTCCGCATGCGCGGCACCAGCGTCGGCATCGCGGCGGGCAGCAGCGAGTCGTACGACCTGCCGGTCCACTACGCGACGCGGGTCACCTGGAGCGGTGAGTACGTCCACGCCGCCCCCTGGTCCGTTGGCTCACAGGGGTCGGCGAACGTCAGCCACGGCTGTGTCGGTATGTCCACCGACAACGCCCAATGGTTCTTCGACACCGTCCGCGAGGGCGACATCGTCAGGGTCGTCAACAGCGAGGGCGAGGACATGGACCCGTTCGGCAACGGCTTCGGCGACTGGAACCTGGACTGGAACGAGTGGCGCCAGGGCAGCGCGCTGCTGGGCGGCGGGACCAAGGACGGCTCCGGCCCGGTGGAAGCCGCCCGGCTGCGTCCGCAGGTCTGACGCGGGCCGGATGAACCGGCCCCGGTGGAGCCGTCAGGCTTCCACGGCGAGCCTGGTGCGCAGCAGCGCGGCCAGTGCCTCCGGGAAGCCGACCGGCTCCACCGGCAGTGTCACAGCGGCCTCCGCACGGCTCCAGGTGGCCAGCCACGCGTCCTGCGGGCGGCCCATCAGCAGCAGTACGGGCGGGGAGTTGAAGATCTCGTCCTTGATCTGCCGGCACAGGCCCATGCCGCCGATGGGCGTCGCCTCGCCGTCGAAGACGCAGGCGTCGACGCCGCCCTTGTCGAGCACCTTGAGCACGGCGTGCATCGTCGCGCACTCCACGTACTCGACCGGCGGCAGATCGGCGGCCGGCCGGCGCCCCGCGGCCGTCCGCACCTGCTCGCGGGTGTTCGCGTTGTCGCTGTAGACCAGGACCGTGGCGGTCGGCTGCATTGTTCCTCCGTGACATCCGTCGTGACGTCGGATGCTACTCCGTCGGCCACCAAGTCACACGGGTCCCGCCCCTCCCGCAAAGGGCCGTTCGATCCCGGCCCTGATCGGCTCCGGAGCCGCTGACACTCCGAAGGGCACCCCCGGGAGTGAGGGCGGGATAAGCGACCGACATAATGTCGGTCGTGGCGACAGCAACGACAGTAGAAACCGGGCACGCGCACCCGACGGTCAATCGGCCGAACCTCACCAGTGTCGGAACCATCATCTGGTTGAGCTCCGAGCTGATGTTCTTCGCGGCCCTCTTCGCGATGTACTTCACCCTGCGGTCGGTGACAGGGGAAGCGTTCTGGTCGGAGAAGGCCGACTCGCTGAACATCCCGTTCTCCGCGGTCAACACCACGATCCTGGTGCTCTCTTCCCTCACCTGCCAGCTCGGCGTCTTCGCCGCAGAGCGCGGCGACGTGAAGAAGCTCCGCTCGTGGTTCGTGATCACGTTCGTGATGGGTGCGGTCTTCATCGGCGGTCAGATCTTCGAGTACACGGAACTCGTCAAGCACGAGGGCATCTCGCTCTCGTCCGACGCCTACGGCTCCGCGTTCTATCTGACCACCGGCTTCCACGGTCTGCACGTGACGGGCGGTCTCATCGCCTTCCTGCTGGTTCTCGGCAGAACGTACGCGGCCAAGAGGTTCACCCACGAGCAGGCAACCGCCGCCATCGTCGTGTCCTATTACTGGCACTTCGTCGATGTCGTCTGGATCGGCCTCTTCGCCACGATCTATCTGATCAAGTAGCGGGCCACAGCGCCCGAAGCGCTCGCGCACAGTCCAGTCCAGAAGCACCGACGCAGAAGATCCTGACACCGGGGTAATCCGTGAAAAAGCTCTCCGCACGACGACGCCATCCGATGGCGGCGGTCGTCGTCCTACTCCTCGCGCTGGCGGCCACCGGGGGGCTGTACGCCGCGTTCGCGCCCGCGGGCAAGGCACAGGCAGACGACACCGCCCAGTCCCTCGCCATCGACGAGGGCAAGAAGCTGTACGCCGTTGGCTGCGCGAGCTGCCACGGTGTCGGCGGTCAGGGCACGTCCGACGGTCCATCGCTGACCGGCGTCGGTGCCGCGGCCGTGGACTTCCAGGTCGGCACCGGCCGGATGCCGGCGCAGCAGCCCGGTCCGCAGGTTCCCAAGAAGAAGGTCATCTACGACCAGAAGGAGATCGACCAACTCGCGGCGTACGTCGCCTCGCTCGGCCCCGGTCCCGCGGTCCCGTCCGCCGAGCAGTCCAACCCGGAAGGGGCGGACGCGGCCAACGGCGGCCAGCTGTTCCGTTCCAACTGCGCGCAGTGCCACAACTTCGTCGGTGAGGGCGGAGCGCTCACGAACGGCAAGTACGCCCCGTCGCTTGAGGATGTGACTCCCAAGCACATGTACGAGGCCATGCTCACCGGTCCGCAGAACATGCCCTCGTTCCCCGACTCGACGATGCCCGAGCAGCAGAAGCAGGACATCATCAAGTACATCCAGACCGTGAACAGCGGCGAGTCGGAGAGCCCCGGCGGCTTCAAGCTCGGTGGCATCGGGCCCGTCAGCGAAGGGCTGTTCTCCTGGGCCATCGGTCTGAGCGCACTGATCGCAGTTGCCGTCTGGGTCGCGGCGCACACCGCTAAGGCCAGGAAGTCATGAGTGACAACCGGATTTCAGACGAGAAACTGCCCTCCAGCGAGCAGGAGTCCGCGCACGGCGAGGTTGAGCGGGCCAACGACCCGTTCGCCGACCCCGGGATGCCGGCCCACCGGCCGCGTATCCAGGACATCGACGAGCGGGCGGCCAAGCGCTCCGAGCGCGCGGTGGCGGGACTTTTCACCCTGTCGATGCTGGCCACGGCCGGATTCATCGCCTCGTTCGTCGCCTTCCCCGTCGACAAGATCGTGTACATCTGGCCCTTCGGCCATGTGAGCGCGCTCAACTTCTCGCTGGGACTGACGCTCGGGGTCGCCATGTTCGCCGTCGGCGCCGGCGCGGTCCACTGGGCCCGCACGCTGATGAGCGACGTGGAGATCATCCAGGAGCGGCACCCGATCGAGGCGACCCCCGAGGTCGCCGCACAGGCGAAGCGGGACTTCCTCCAGGGCGCGGCCGAGTCCGGCTTCGGACGCCGCAAGCTGATCCGCAACACGATGTTCGGCGCGCTGGCCCTTCTGCCGCTCTCCGGCGTCGTACTGCTGCGTGACCTCGGCCCGCTGCCCGAGGACAAGCTCCGCAAGACGTTCTGGAAGAAGGGCTTGATGCTCATCAACCAGAACACGAACGAACCGCTGCGTCCCGAGGACGTCACGGTGGGGTCGCTGACGTTCGCCCAGCCCGAGGGGCTGGACGAGCACAACGAGAACTTCAACAATGAGATCGCCAAGGCGGCTCTCATGATCGTTCGCATTCAGCCGGCGGAGATCAAGGACAAGCGGGAGCTTGAGTGGTCCCACGAGGGCATCGTGGCCTACTCGAAGATCTGCACCCATGTCGGCTGCCCCATCAGCCTGTACGAGCAGCAGACGCATCACGTGCTCTGCCCGTGCCACCAGTCCACCTTCGACCTCTCCGACGGCGCCCGCGTGATCTTCGGCCCGGCCGGCCACGCCCTTCCGCAGCTGCGGATCGGTGTGAACGGTGAGGGTTATCTCGAAGCGCTCGGCGACTTCGACGAGCCCGTCGGTCCTTCCTTCTGGGAGCGCGGATGAGTACAGCGTCTGACGAAAAGAGCCGCCAGGCTCCCGCGGGGGAGCGGGTCGCCAACTGGGCGGACGGTCGTCTCGGGATCTACGGCGCCGCCAAGGGCATGGTGCGGAAGGTCTTTCCGGACCACTGGTCCTTCATGCTGGGCGAGATCGCCCTGTGGAGCTTCGTCGTCATCATCCTCACGGGTGTGTATCTGACGCTGTTCTTCCACCCGAGCATGAACGAGGTTGTGTACGAAGGCAGTTACGTGCCGATGCAGGGTGTCCGGATGACCGAGGCGTACGCCTCGACCCTGGACATCAGCTTCGACGTCCGTGGTGGTCTGCTGATCCGCCAGATCCACCACTGGGCCGCGCTGATCTTCGTGGCGGCCATGCTGGTGCACATGATGCGCGTCTTCTTCACCGGCGCGTTCCGCAAGCCGCGCGAGATCAACTGGGTGTTCGGCTTCCTGCTGTTCGTGCTCGCGTTGTTCACCGGACTCACCGGTTACTCGCTGCCGGACGACCTGCTGTCGGGAACCGGTGTCCGCTTCGCGCAGGGCGCCATCCTGTCCACGCCGATCGTCGGCACGTACATCTCGATGTTCCTGTTCGGCGGGGAGTTCCCCGGTCACGACATCGTGGCGCGGTTCTACTCGATCCACATCCTGCTGCTGCCGGGCATCATGCTCGGCCTCGTGGTGGCGCACCTGATCCTGGTCTTCTACCACAAGCACACGCAGTTCGCCGGTCCCGGCAAGACCAACAACAACGTCATCGGCGCCCCGTTCATGCCGATCTACATGGCGAAGGCGGGCGGCTTCTTCTTCCTGGTCTTCGGCGTCATCGCGATCATCTCCGCGATCGCCACGATCAACCCGGTCTGGGCGATCGGCCCCTACCGTCCGGACCAGGTCTCCACCGGAGCCCAGCCGGACTGGTATCTGGGCTTCTCCGAGGGCCTGATCCGAGTGATGCCCGGCTGGGAGCTGAACGTCTGGGGCCATACGTTCGTCCTGGGCGTGTTCATCCCGCTGATGATCTTCCCGATGGTCCTCGTGGTCCTCGCGGTCTATCCGTTCATCGAGTCCTGGGTCACCGGCGACAAGCGCGAGCACCACATCCTGGACCGCCCGCGCAACGCGCCCACCCGCACCGGTGTCGGTGTGGCCTGGCTGACCTGGTACTTCGTCATGCTGATCGGTGGCGGAAACGACATCTGGGCCACCCATTTCCATCTGTCGATCAACACGATCACCTGGTTCGTCAGGATCGCGTTCTTCGTCGCGCCCGTCGTCGCGTTCGTCGTCACCAAGCGGATCTGTCTGGGACTTCAGCGCCGCGACGCCGAGAAGGTGCTGCACGGACGTGAGTCCGGCATCATCAAGCGGCTGCCGCACGGTGAGTTCATCGAGGTCCACGAGCCGCTCGACCAGAGCGCGCTGCACGCGCTCACCGCGCACGAGCAGTACAAGCCCGCCGAGATCGGCCCGACGGTCGACGAGAACGGTGTCGTGCGCAAGACGTCTCCGGCGGAGAAGCTGCGGGTCAAGCTGAGCAAGGGCTACTACGGCGAGGGAAGCCAGATCCCCAAGCCGACGGCCGAGGAGTACAACGAGATCACGAGCGGCCACGGCCACCACTGATCCTTCGTACGTGTCAGGCCCCGGCCCGGTCCCTTCCGAGGGAC
>NZ_JBHXRX010000111.1:0-14897 GCF_042714995.1 Streptomyces sp. NPDC058665 | reverse complement strand
TGCAGTCCTAGACAGCTCCACCACACCGGAGGTCTTCGCCATGATCAAGCCCGACCAGTGTCAACAACGCTCGTGATCAATACACCTAGACCCTGGCGACCGCAGCCGTCGACCGACTGCTGCACCACGCGCACATCGTCCTGACCGAGGGCTCCTCGCTGCGGCTGACCCAGGCCACCAGCGGGCAGTCCCCCTGGCGTCGTCGTGAGGGGGCGGCCACTGGCGTCAGGACGCTCCGATTCCTGCTTCCTGGCCGTCCCTGCTCTCCCGGAACTCATCGAACAGCCGGAAGAACGCCTCCAGAGGCGGCTCATCGGGCAGATTCTGCTCGATCGCACTGGCCCAGCCCCGCACCGTTGACCAGCGGTACTTCCGGTTCAGCCACCGGGCGAACGGTCCGCAGGAGCGGAAGGTGTCGAACTCCTCGTCCAGCGCGTGGACCTGAAGCGCGACGGAGTACCCGAACAGCATCGTGGCCAACTCCTGCACCGATCCACCATGGACCCACATCCCGGGCCGCAGTCGCACTTGCTCCACAAAGTCGACGACGTCATGCCACTCGGCTATGGGCCTGGCCCGCGCATTCCGATCGGCTGACACCCAGCCACCCTATGCCCACGCAGTCTCATCGTTGAGCTGCACGGGCAACGATTTGTCATACCGGACAAGGAGATCAGCTGTCCGCGCACAGGGACCTGCACTGTTCGCTCGCCCAGATGTCCCACTGTCCGTGGACAACACAGCTTGCACCCCGAACTGCCGCCATGCGCATACGTGCCTGTGCCGACAGTTTCGCCGGTCCGCAGGAGGCGGGGCCGTTTCGGGGAACGATCACCAGGTGCCCGGGGAAGGACCTTGAGTGGGCCGGAGACCCACAGGTGGGCGCCAGTCGCGAACACCCCAGTCCGGCGGTGCCGCCTGTCGAGCGGCTGCACGATCGCGGCTCAGGCCAGGCCGCGGCGGCAGAACCGCCCGAACAACTCAAGTGCGTCGCCGCGGGTGGCGCCCACACGATCGAGCACATCGGGGTCCCGCAGATGACGGATCACAGCGCCGAGCATCTCGGCCCACAAGGCCGGCGACCCACCGGTGACCTCTCCCCGCTCCATCGCCTTTCGCACGATCGTCTCCAGCTCCCGAATCGCGATCTCCTGATGGCGGTCGTAGACGTGGCTCGTAGGCAGATAGTTCTCGACGTCGTGCACGAACTGACGGCTGGCTCGACGATTGCGCTCAACGGAGGCTGACAGGTAGGCCTCGATCTGGTCGTGCACATCCGCTGTGTCGTGGGCGCGGCGCAGCGCCTCCTTGCCCATCGAGTTGAAGTAGCGGTCGACGACGCCGACCACGACCTCTTCCTTGCTCTTCCCCAGGTGATAGATGGTGCGACGGGAGGTGCGAGCGAGGGCGGCCATGTCACCAATCGTGAGATGGCGGAAGCCCTCAGCGAGGAAGGCCTCCTCAAGGGCGTTGAGCACGTCGGACTGCCGCCCGGAAAGGGCGTTCGACCTCACGTCTGGCATGGTCCCCCTCACTTCACTGCGTCGTCGCCGGGACCAGGCCCGATTCACGGTACTCCGAGGTTGCGAACGATACCGCTTCCTGGGCCTGGAGTTGTGGTCGGGCGGCTGCACCATCAGTCGATGCCGTGCGCCGTACCCTCCCGGAGATCGTCGAACCGGCAGCCCGTGCGGTCGCGGACCTCCTCCAGCGTCACCTCGGGGGCGAGTTCGACCAGCGCCAGACCTGCCTGCGTCACGTCGAAGATGGCCAGGTCGGTGACGACCCGGTCCACGACACTGCGGCCGGTCAGGGGCAGGTCGCAGGTCTCGACGATCTTCGGCCGGCCGTCCTTCGTCGTGTGGTCGGTCAGGACGACGACCCGCCGGGCCCCCGCCACGAGGTCCATCGCGCCGCCCATGCCCTTGACGAGCACACCGGGGATCGTCCAGTTGGCGAGGTCTCCCGACCCCGACACCTGCATGGCCCCGAGGATCGCCAGGTCGATGTGGCCGCCGCGAATCATCGCGAAGGACTGGTCGGACCCGAAGAAGCTGCCACCCGGCTCGATCGTGACCGTCTGCTTGCCAGCGTTGATGAGGTCGGCGTCCTCGTCGCCCTCGAGCGGGAACTCCCCCATGCCCAGCATGCCGTTCTCGCTTTGCAGGGTCACCCGGATGCCCGCCGGCACGTGATTCGCCACCAACGTCGGAATGCCGATCCCGAGATTGACATACGCGCCGTCGACCAGCTCGCGCGCCGCGACGGCGGCCATCTGCTCACGCCTCCACATGGGCGCCTCCTTCGGGCTGCCGCGGCCGCGTCGTCCGTTGCTCGATCTCCGGCGCTCGCGCCGACGCGACGACCACCTCGTCGACGTAGATCCCCGGCGTCTGCACGAGGTCGGGGTCGAGGTACTCCTCCACCACCCGGTCGACCTCCGCGAGCGTGACCCGCCCCGCGGTGGCGACGACGGGATTGAAGTTCCGCGCTGTCATTCGATACGTCAAGTTGCCCGCCGCGTCCGCGTGGTGGGCGCGCACGAGCGCGAGGTCCGCGACAATCGCGTGCTCCAGGATCACGGTCCGGCCGCCCATCCGCGTGGTCGGCTTGCCCTCGGCAACGATCGTGTGGGCTCCGGTCGGAGTGTAGAAGGCGGGAATCCCCGCCCCGCCCGCGCGGAGCCGTTCGGCCAGGGTGCCCTGCGGGGTGAACTCGATCTCAAGCTGCCCGTCGAGGTACCGCTGGGCGAACTGGCGGTTCTCACCGACGTAGGACGCCACGACCTTGCGGACCTGCCGACCCTCCAGGAGCACGCCGAGACCCTTGCCGTCGGTACCCATGTTGTTGGAGACGATCGTCAGGTCGGTCACCCCCGAGTCACGGACCGCCTCGATCAGGTCGAAAGGGTTGCCACAGAGGCCGAAACCCCCGACGGCGATCGTCATGCCGTCGAACACGTGACGAGCCACGAGCTCGCGCGCCGTCGTCACCTCGGTCCCCCCTCGTCGGTGGCGCTCGGCGGCAGCACGACCACCCCCGCCTCAAGATGACTCCGGACCTCGGCTGCCTCGAGGCGGAGCTCCCCCAGCAGCGCCAAGCCGTCGCTACCGACGACGGGTGCCAGGCGCGGCTCGGCGGCAGGTGTTCCCGCGAAGCGAGGCACGGGCCGCGCCATGTGACCGTCGCCGAGCAAGGTATAGGTCTGCCGTTCGACGTGGTGCGGGTGCAGTGGCGCTTCACCGATCGACAGGACCGGGGTGACGCAGGCCGAGCTCGTGGCGAACACTTCGGCCCACTCATCACGCGGCCTCGAACCGAAGATCGCCTGCAGGCGGTGCACCATGGACGGCCATCGCGAGCGATCGTCCTGGGCCACGAAGTCCGGGTCGTCGCCCAGGTCAAGCCGCTCGAGCAGGCTCGCGTAGAACTGCGGCTCGATGCAGCCGACCGCCACGTGCCGACCATCGCCGCACGCGTACGTCCGGTAGTAGGGAGCGCCACCGTCGAGGTGGTTCACCCCACGCTCGTCGACCCATCGCCCCTCGGCGAGGTACCCGTGGAGCATCGCCATGAGGGCCGCCGAGCCGTCGATCATCGCGGCGTCGACGACCTGCCCTCGCCCTGTGGTGCGAGCGCTGACGACGGCCGCGAGGACGCCGTAGGCCAACAGCATGCCGCCACCGCCGAAGTCGCCAATGAGATTGAGTGGCACCACTGGGTCCCCGCCGGCGGGACCGATCGCATGGAGGGCGCCAGTCAGGGCGATGTAGTTGATGTCGTGCCCGGGAAGCTGTGCCCAGGGACCGTCCTGCCCCCAACCGGTCATCCGGCCATACACGACGTGCGGCGCCTCACGCGAGACGTCGTCAGGCCCAAGTGCCAAGCGTTCGGCCACCCCTGGGCGGAAGCCCTCGATGGCGACGTCGCTGGTCGCGACCAGCCGCATCGCGATCGAGCGGCCCTCCGGAGACTTGAGATCGAGCGCGATCGAGCGGCGATTGCGGTGCATCACCGGGTGGAGCTCGGCTCCCGGCCGGTCGATCCTGATGACGTCGGCACCGAGGTCGGCGAGCATCATGCACGCGAACGGCGCCGGTCCGATCCGGCCGAGCTCGACGACACGCACGCCGTCCAGCGGCCCCGCGCTCATCGACCGCTCCACACGGGGCTTCGCTTCTCGGCAAAGGCACGGGCGCCCTCCTGGGCGTCCGCCGACTCCGTCACCGGGCGCGCTATCTCGAGCTGACGCTCGTAGGCCTCTTCGTGGCTCCACGAGGACGACGCCGCGACGATCTGCTTGCTGGCACGAAGCGCCAGCGGGCCGTTGGCGGCGACGCGGTCCGCCAAGCGCCGGGCGACCGCCAGTGCCTCACCGTCCGGCGCCACCGCGTTTACCAGCCCAACCTCGTGGGCGCGACGAGCGCCGACCATGTCGCCGGTCAGGATCCACTCCATTGCGACCTGGTACGGGATCCGCGACGGCAGCTTGAGGAGCGCGCCGCCTACGGCGACCAGTCCGCGCTTGACCTCTGGCACCCCGAAGCGTGCGGACTCGGCCGCGACAACCAGGTCGCAGGCGAGCACGAGCTCGCAGCCGCCGGCGACGGCGGCACCTTCGACGGCGGCTATCACGGGGATGGCAGGAGGGCGGGCGGTGAATCCGGCGAACCCGCGGCCCGGGATCGAGGACTTCTCGCCACGGACAAAGGCCTTCAGGTCCATGCCCGAGCAGAAGCTGCCGCCGGTACCGGTGAGGATGGCTGCGCGGAGGTCGCTGCGCTCGTCCAGGTGGTCGACGATCTCGGCGAGAGCTCCCGCCATCGAGGCGTCGACGGCGTTGCGCACCGCGGGACGGTTGAGGGTGATCGTCGCGACACCGTCGGTCTCCTCGAACAAGACCGGGGCGCCGACGGCGCTCATCGGGGCGCCATCCGGATGGCACCGTCGAGGCGGATGACCTCGCCGTTCAGGTAGCGGTTGCGGAGTAGCTGGTCGGCGAGCGAGGCGTACTCCTCCGGGTCACCGAGGCGCTTCGGGAAGGTGACCGATTCCGCGAGGCCGTCGCGGATGTCCTGGGAGAACCGGGCCAGCAGCGGGGTGTCGAAGATGCCAGGAGCGATGGTGTTGACGCGGATGCCGAGGTCGGCGAGGTCACGAGCGGCGCACAGGGTCATGCCGACGACGCCGGACTTCGCGGCAGCGTAGGCGATCTGTCCGACTTGCCCGTCCCAGGCGGCGACCGACGCGGTCATGACGATCGACCCGCGTTCGCCTTCGTCAGGGTCGTTCATGGCCATGCGTGCGGCCGTCAGCCGCAGGGCGTTGAAGGTGCCCACCAGATTCAGCCTCAGGGCGGCCTCGAACTGGTCCAGCGGGAATGGCGTCCCGGCACGGTCCACGATCCTGCGGGGGAAACCCTTCCCCGGACAGTGGACCAGCCCGCGGATCGTGCCGCGTTCGGAGGCGTGGTCGAGCACCTGGCCGAGGTCGCTCTCCGAGCAGACGTCGCCGCGGACGAACGTCACGCGCTCACCGAGCTGTGCGCGCAGCTCGCTCTCGTCGGCGTCGACCAGGTCGGTCACCACGACGGACACGTCGCGCTCCGCCAAGAGCTTCGCCGTGGCGCCGCCGAGTCCGCCGGCACCTCCGGTCACTACGTACACCGATGGGGTGTCTGTCATTGACACGTCCTTCCGACGATGAAGAGCACGCCGACGCAGATCCTTGCGGGGGTCGTCGGCGATCCGAGCGGCGCCGAGAGCGCCACCGCCGTTCCACCGCGCACACCGCGGACCAGCGCGTGGTAGTGGTAACATTTCTGGTACTGTAGATGCTTCTTTGGTACCGCGCAAGTGAATGCGCTCATCACCGCCGGCTCTCGGCGACGCCCGATCAGGACAGGCCACGGCGGCAGAGATGCCCGAACAGCTCCAACGCCTTGCCTCGTGAGGCAGCGAGCCGGTCCAGCACTCGGGTCCCGAAGTCTGCGATCACGACGCCGAGCAGCTCGGCCGTCCGGCGGGTCCTGGGACCGGAGCTGCACGTCCTTGCCCATACGGTTGAAGAAGCGGTCGACGACCGCGCCGCCGGGGCGTCAGCGTTTCCTTGCATGGCGCTGCTGCCAGGCGGCCATCTCACCGAAGAGGTCGATGCCGTCTTCCTGAGGGGTGTCCACCGCAGCCTGCCGGTAGGCCTGGTAAGTCGTGACGACGATGCGTTCGGCCTGCGGCCAGGAGGCGTAGCGGTCCAGATCCATCCGGTCAGCGGTCTCGCGCCACGGTCGACCCGCCTCCACCCCGTCGGCGATGCGGTCCTTGACGTGGGCCAGGTAGCCCCGCATCTCCGCGATCCCGTCGACGTCGGTGAGCGGTCCGTGACCGGGCACCACGACCGTCGGATCGAGCGCGGTCATCCGGTCGCAGGCACGCAGCCAGTTCGTGAGCGAGCCGGCCCACATGATGGGCGTCCCACCGATGAAGAGGAGGTCGCCGGCAAAGATCACCCCGGCATCGGGCACGTGGGCGATGGCGTCGCCGGCAGTGTGCGCCGGGCCCAGCCGCAACAGCTCGACATCGCGACCGCCGACTGTCACTGTCAGGGAGTCGTCGAAGACCGTGTCGGCGTTTCGCAGAGTGATGCCGGTGAAGTCGAACGCTCCGAAACAGCTCCGCAGGAAGGGCGACAGGACCGGTCCGAAGTCCGATGTCGCCAGCATGTGGAGCCGTTCGGGGGTCGTGCCGTGCTGGATCTCGTGGTCGGTCTCGCTCGTCGCATACACCATGACCGTGTCGTCGAGGAGTTGGTTACCGAAGCAGTGGTCGCCGTTGGCGTGGGTGTTCAGGACGCCCTGGATCGGCGTGGAGGCAGTCAGGTCCACCATGGCGTCCAGCATCTCGGTCGTGAGGGGGAGGTCGAAGAGGGTGTCGATGAGGAAGCTCTGCCCCTCGCCCTGCACCAGCCCCGCGTTGCTCATGCCCCACTCGCCGTCGGGCAGCAGCCAGGCCCGGATTCCCGCGGCGATCTCGTGCAGGCCGCGCGTGTAGGTGTTCGTCATGACAGATACCTCGTCTGGGTCGGGATCAGTAGCCGCTCGAGAGCGGGTGAGGGCGGGCGCTGTCGACGATGCGCTGATGCGTGCGTCCGAGGGCGCGACCGTTGAGTGAGACGGTGTCGCCTGACTTCAGCCATCCGTCGTAGGTCTCCGGGTCACCGACGAGGTGCTCAAGCAGGCAACCGCCGGGGATCGTGCCGGACCCGATGATGTCGCCGGGGACCAAACGGGTGCCGCGCGACACGAACGACACGATCTCTCCGAAGGTCCAGTCCATCGCACCGGTCGTCCCGCGGGCGATCTCGACGCCGTTGACCTCGACTGCCACCTCGAGGTCAAGGCGACCGTCGACGAGCCGGTTCGCGACTTCGTCGGCCGTCACGAGCCAAGGACCGAACGTCATGCCGGAGTCCTTGCCTTTGCCCTGACCGATGCCGAGCGCCATGTCGGTCTGCTGCAGATCCCGGGCAGTCCAGTCGCAGAAGAGCATGTAGCCCGCTATCGCGTCCTGGGCGGCGACAGCATCCAGGTTCGAGCCGGGCGTGCCGATGACTGCTGCCACTTCGAGCTCGAAGTCGAACCAGCGTGAGCCCGGGGCGATCGCGACGTCGTCGCGAGCGCCGAACAGGGTGGCCGGATTGGCGAAGTAGAAGGCGGGAACGCGGCTCCAGACCTCGCCGAGTTCCGGGTCACGGCCGTAGGCCCTTCGGCACCCGCGGACATGGTCGAGGAAGCCGACCGTGTCGCGCACGGAGGGCGGCTGCGGGATCGGGGAGTGCAGCACCGTCGACTCGAGTGGGACGACGGTCGCGGGTGATCGCCGCACCGTCTCGGCGATGCGCTCCATCTCGACCTGGCCTGCGGAGATCACGTCGATCAGCGTGCGGTCGTCGTCCAGGACATGCACCGCGTCGTCGACGACCAGACCGACCTGCGGACCGTGCCCGTGCTCGCATGTCACCCACCGCATGCCGTCTCCCGGAGTTCGCTGTCCCAGCGCCCGAAAGGAGGTCGCCGACGAGTCATGACGGCGAGCCCGTCGCTGCGGTCGCGGCGCCCCACCACTCGGGCTGCGGAGGCAGCATGCCTCCGTACGCCTGCGACTCGTTCACGATGTGGGTGCCCGACTCCCGCAGGCCTCGGATCGCCTTCTCGACGAGGTCAGCACGCATCGCGCCGTCCCGCTTCACGACCTCACCGCCGACGAGGACGGTGTCGACGTCGGAGGTTCGAGCGCTCATGACGATCGCACCCATCGGGTCGACGGCTGGCGTCAGGTTCAGGGATGTGTTGCGGATGAAGAGGAGATCGGCGGCCTTGCCGACGTCGATCGAACCGCACTCGTCCTCCAGGCCCAGACCGATGGCTCCGCCGAGCGTCGCGAAGTACAGCACGTCGGCAGCACGCAACTCGAGGCCGCCCATGTCGTAAATGCCTTTCTCCTCCAGCGCGCGCTGATTGGCCCGCGCGCGCTCCCCCGCCAGCATCAGGCGCATGGTCGTGAACATGTCGGGAGAGTTGTTCGACTGGATGTCCGCACCCAGCCCCGCCACGACACCGACGCGGTCGGCGACGGCGGCGATCGGGAACCCCATCCCCATATTGAGCTCGGTCTCGGGGGTGGAGGAGACCTTGGCCCCATGATCGGCCAGGATCGCGAAGTCCTCGGCGTCGGAGGTGTTGCAGTGCGAGTGGAGCTGGTGCGACCAGAGGAGCCCAGCCTCGGCCAGCTGCTTGATCTCCGACCGGTATCCGGGCTTCCACCGGGCGTTGGTGTGAGTGTGGATCAGGCAGTCCAGCTCGCGCCCGAGCACCATTTCCTGGGTGGCCTGCTCGATGCCGTTCAGGCTCATCTCGGTCGGGGCGATCCCGAAGCGCACCCGCCCGCCGCTGGTCTCGAACAACGATGAACGCGCGCGTCGCGCGTCCTCGAGACGGGACTCGACAGACGTGAAGTACGGATTCGTCGTGTGGGGGTCATAGAGCCCGTAGCACCACACGCCACGGATTCCGGACTCGTTGATGGCCGCCACGCCCGCGTCGGCGTGCTCAGGGGTCAAGATGCTGTGGGAGTAGTCGACCGAGCAGGTCGTGCCGGAGTCGAGCAGCCCCACGGCCGCGCCGAGCGTCCCGTTGTAGATGTCGACCGCGCGGTGCACACCGGAGTGGTTGCGCCGGATCGTCCACACGTAGTCCGACAGCGTGAAGTCCACCGTGAGGCCGCGCATCGTCGCCTGCCACATGTGGTGGTGCGCGTCCACGAACCCCGGGATGATCCAAGCCCAGGACGCATCGACGACATCGGCACCTTCGGGCGTGGACCCGAGGTTCTCGGCAAGCTGACTGATCCGGCCGTCGACGACCTCGACGTCGACTCGCTGAAAGCTGCTGTTGCGCGGGTCGCCCACCAAGACCAACGCGCCCGTGTAGATCGTTCGAGTGCCCACGAATCTTCCTTCCGCTCGGTCGGCCGAGTGCCGACCAACCACTGGACGGTATTATAACGACCTGTATAGTACCGCTCATGGTACCAATGTATGTGTCCGGGGTCACCCCTGGCGAGGGCGCCGCGCAGGCGCTGCCGACACCGACCACCCGGCCCTTCTGGGACGCCGCGACCGAGGGCCGCCTGGCGGTCCAGCAGTGCGGGTCGTGTGAAACGCACTTCTTCTACCCCCGCATCGCGTGCCCGTCCTGCGGCTCCCGCGAGGTGTCGTGGGTTGACGTGAGCGGACGCGCGACGTTGCTGAGCTATGTCATCAACCACCTCCCCGCCCCCGGATTCGAAGCAGTCGGTCCGCACGTCATCGCGATCGTCCAGCTGGAGGAAGGGCCGACCATGATGACGAACATCATCGGAAGCGACGCAGTGCCCGACCAGCTGGTCATCGACATGCCGCTGCTGGTCGCATTCGAGGACCGGCGCGGCCAGATGGTCCCGGTGTTCGCCCCCCGAGAGGGGCACGCCGCGTGAGTCGCCCCGTGGCCGCCATCGCCGGCGCCGCCGAAACGAGCCTCGGACGACTGCCCGCCATGTCTGAGTTGGACCTCCACGTCGATGCCGCGCTGCTCGCTCTCGCCGACGCCGGCCTGAGCCTCGACGATGTCGACGGCATCACGAGCGCTGTGCACAACCCGGTCGAGATCGCTCACGCGTTGGGAGTCCGTCCGACGTGGTTCGACGGCACGAGTGTGGGCGGGACGTCGTTTCTGGTGCACGTGCGTCACGCTGCTGCCGCGATCGCTGCTGGACAGGCCCAAGTCGTCCTCGTACTGCACGGCGAATCTCGTCGGTCGGTGGTCGGGCGCCATCCGCGTCCGATGCCGGCCGACGGGATGCTCGGTCAGTTCGAGCTACCGTTCGGCGTCTACGGCCCTCCCACGATGTTCACGCTCCCTTACCTCCGCTACGCCCACGAGACGGGGACGACGCTCGAGCAGCTGGCCTCCGTGCCGGCTCGGCAGAGCGAGTGGTCGCACGGAAATCCCCGAGCGGCCCGCCCCTCTCTCGCGAGTGTCGACGAGGTCTTGGCATCGACGCCGATCGCCTGGCCGTTCACCAAGCTCATGTGCTGCATGGTGAGCGACGGAGGCGGTGGGCTGGTCGTCACGTCGGCAGAGCGCGCCCGCGAACTGCGCCGCACCCCCATCTATCTGTGGGGGTCGGGCGAGGCGGCCGACAGCCCATTGGTGTCGCAGATGCCTGACCTCACGCGCGCCGAGACGTTCGAGCGGTCGGCCGTGGCTGCGTTCACCGAGGCGCGCATCAGCCACAACGACGTGGATCACCTGATGGTCTACGACGCGTTCGCACACGTGCCGCTGTACGGCCTCGAGGCGCTCGGTTTCGTTGGGCGTGGGGAGGCCGGCGCGTTCGTCGCCGACGGTAACACCGCCCCGGGCGGGCACCTGCCGATGAACACCAACGGCGGCGGCCTTCGCTACACCCACACCGGCATGTACGGGATGTTCGCGATCCAGGAGGCCGTCCGCCAGCTCCGGGGCGAGGCCTTCGCCCAGGTACCCGACGTGGAGATCAGTGTGGTCCAGGGTGTTGGACACTTCTTCTCGGAGGCAGCGACGTTGGTGCTCTCGAACCAGGAGGTGTCGGCATGACAACACCGGCGGCCGCGCCTGCTCGGGGCTTCTTCGAGATCGCGGCCGGCGACCGCGAATCCGTCGCGTTGCGGCTTGGGTCCGAGACCGTCACGAGGGGCGACCTGCTCGATGACGCCCACCGTTGGTCCCGCCTGCTGCAGGACGACCTGGATCTGCAGCGCGGCGAGACCGTGGCCCTCGTCCTGAAGAACGGTGCGACCTTCATCGCCGCACAGCTCGCGGCGGAGCAGATCGGCCTGTACCTCGTGCCAGTCAACTGGCACCTGACCGCCTCCGAGGCCGCCTACCTGATCGGGGATTCCGGGGCTCGCGCCGTGGTGACCGAGTCTGCCCTCGAGTCGCTTGCCGTCGAAGGGGCTCGCCTGGGTGGCGGCCTCGCCCCCGACCGCGTCGTCGTGGTCGGAGGCGCGTCGGACGGACTCTCGGCCGAGAACCTGCTCGCACGGCATCCTGCCTCTGCGCCGACGCAGCGAAGCGCAGGCTCGGTGCAGTACTACAGTTCTGGGACGAGCGGGCGCCCCAAGGGTGTCCGTCGGGCGCTGCCGACGACGACCCCCGACAAGGCTGCCGATGCCCGAGCTCGGCAGCGGTTCGCGCAGTACGACACCGACTCCGGGCTCCCCCAGGTGCACCTGGTGGTCGCCCCTCTCTACCACCCGGCACCGAATCTGAACGCGCTCTGCGCCCTGCACCTGGGGCAGGAGCTCGTCATCACCACACGGTTCGACGCGGCTGAGACGCTCTCGCTCATCGACCGATTCGGGGTCACGACCACGTTCATGGTCCCGGTCATGTTTCATCGGCTTCTCGACCTCGACGAGTCGATCCGCGACTCCTTCTCAGGCCGCTCGCTCCAGCTGGTCACCCACGCTGGAGCACCGTGCCCGCCGGAGCTGAAGCAGCAGATGATCCAGTGGTGGGGTCCGGTGCTCACCGAGTACTACGGGTGCACGGAGTTCGGCATCGCCACGATCATCACTTCCGAGGAGGCGTTGAAGAAGCCGGGCTCCGCAGGCCGCGCGGCACCCGGCATCCGGCTCGAGATCCGCGGGAGCGACGGACGGCCGCTCCCCGTTGGCGAGCCCGGCATTATCTACGTCAGCGGTGGCTTCGATTTCACCTACAGTGGTGCGGCCGGGGACTTGCTCCCCGCCGGGGCATCGGACGTCCACGACCCGTTCCGGACCGCGGGCGACGTCGGCCACCTCGACGAGAACGGCTATCTCTACGTCGGCGACCGACGCTCCGATCTGATCCTCTCGGGGGGCGTCAACATCTACCCGGCCGAGGTGGAAGCCGCCCTCGTGACGGAGCCGTCGGTCGCCGATGCCGTGGTTATCGGCGTACAGGATGACGAGTGGGGGCAGCGCGTCGTCGCCGTCGTGCAGCTGAAGGGCGGCGAGGAGGGCGGCGAGCCGGCTGCCACCCGCCTGCGCAGTCACCTGGCCGACCGTCTGGCGCGGTTCAAGACACCGCGCGAGTTCCACTTCGTCGACTCCGTCGGCCGCAGCAGCACCGGGAAGATCAACCGCGCACAGATCGCCGCGCTGGTCGCACAGCGGCACCCGGGCTCCTAGTACGGCAACGACACTCCGCGAATTGGCGCGTGCCGCCATGGATCGTGCCTGATGACTTGTGGGATCGGATCGAGCCGCTGCTGCCGAAGAAGGAACGCCGGTTCCGTTGTCCCGGTCGCCGGCAACCGCGACGACGTCACCCAGCTGCTGCCACTACTGGATGCCATCCCGCCCATCCGTGGCCGGGTCGGCCACCCTCGGCGCAAGCCGGACTCGTCGGCTACGCGTCTGCTGGGAACGCCGGCCGATATCCACGAAGCCTTCCTCAAACTGGCCTGCTGCCTGATCACCCACCGACAACTCCGCTCGTTGTGTTAACCGTTAAGTGGTGACAGGAGCTGGCTGGCGTGCTCATATGCCTGGGGTTCGCCCTGGCAGGTGGGCGTTCTCCTGGTGCGTGGCGGTGAGCTTGACGCTGCTGAGTCGCCAGCCGTGCGGTGTCCGGACAGCCTCGTTGTCGTAGAAGCCGACGACCAGCCATCGGTCCGGCCCGCCGCCTGCCCGCTCCTCCGGCACCCAGTGTTCGGCGCGGACGTGCGCATGGAGGGTCGCGCGGTCGCCGTCGATCTCGACGACGTGACCTGTGATGGTGTGGTGGGTGGCGGAGAAGGGCGCGAAGGCTTGGCCCAGCACTTGGACGTACTCGTCGAGCGGCACGGTCATGGGCGGCAGGCCGACGACCGAGGAGAAATCGAGGGTCACCGAGTCTGTGTGGACGAGGGAGGGGAGGCGGGTGAAGTCCTTGAGGTCGGCGATGTCGGCGTAGCGGCCCATCAGCTCGATCAGTTCGATGCGGTCGGCGAGCGTGGTCATGAAGGACTCCCTGTGGACTCGGGTGCGGGCGTGGACGCGGGTTTCGGGTTCCGGGACCGGTGGCTCATCGCGAGGATGCCGTCCATCAGCCGGGCCGGCAGGAAACGGGCGAGGGGGATGGTGAAGGCGGCGTCCCTGCCGAGGGTGTACCGGGCGCGCGGGCGGGGCGTGGTCGCCACCCCGGCGATCTTGGCCCCCGCCTTCGCCGCCGGTACGGCGCCGGTCAGGCCGGGAAGGTCGGCGGGGGAGAATCTGGACATGCCGAGAGAGTAGTCATCGGCAACATTGTTGTCAATGGAAACATTATGCTGAGTAGGCTGGCCCCATGCCTGACACCACCGAGCAGCGGCCCTACCACCATGGAAATCTCCGCATGGAGCTCCTCGACGCAGCCGAGCGCAGCCTGAGGGCGCACGGGGTCGAGCAGCTCTCCTTGCGCGACCTGGCACGGGACATCGGCGTGAGTCACGCGGCGCCCCGCCGGCACTTCGCGGACCGCCGCGCGCTGCTCGACGCCCTCGCCGAGTCGGGCTTCGTCCGCCTGGGCGCGAAGCTGCGGGCCGCGGTGGACGAGATCGACGACGAGGACGACCTGCCCGCTGGCCTGCACGCGTTCGCGTCGACCTACGCCCGGTTCGCGACCGAGAATGCCGCGCTGACCGGGCTGATGAACTCCAGCAAGCACCGCCCGGGGGCGACCGCGGTCGCCGAGGCCGCCGCAGCCGCGTTCGGGCAGATCAGCGACCTGATCGAAGAGGGCCAGGCACGTGGCGAGTTGGAGGAGGGCGACCCGGAGGGCATCGGACTCATCATCTACGCCACCGTCCTGGGGATCACGTCCATGGTCAACAGCGGCATGATCGAGCCGGGACGGCTCGAAGGACTCGTGGACACCGCGGTGACACAGTTCCTGCGAGGCGCCCGCCCGACGGAGCCGCGCTGACCGCGAGATCGCGCCCTGCCTCTGCCACCCGCCTGACGGCGCTCGCTGCTGCGGGTGGGCGGGATGGCATCCAGCAGGGCGTGAGTTGGGTGGCATCGTTGCGGTTGCCGCCGACTACGGCGCTGTGTGCACCGGCTTGCGACCCGGCTACCTCTCCAGCTTTGGGGAGAGCGGCTCAAACCGCCCCCACAGGTCATCCGACACGATCAACAGCGAAGCCCCCGCAGCTCGGACAGCGCCGAACTGCCAACCGAACACGGCCACCAAGACCAATTCACCTCATTGTGTTAGGTGCTTCTTAGAGGGCGGTTCGTGAGCATTTGACCGTACCTCGTCTTGGAGGGCGCTCATCAGCGGTTACTTCGAAAGGCGCTGTCCGGTGGGCCAGAGG
>NZ_JBHXRX010000110.1:0-14917 GCF_042714995.1 Streptomyces sp. NPDC058665 | reverse complement strand
GCCCACCCAACGACATCCTCACCGACATCCGCACCGCACGCCCCGCCCACCAACAAGCACTCCACCAACACCACACCAAGGAGACCCCACGATGACCCACGACGTGGACTCCTTGTCTTTCGAGCCGTTGACCCCGACGTCGTATCTGGATCGTGCCGCGGCGGCGCACGGGGACCGGGTCGCGGTGGTGGATGGGCAGTCCCGGTGGACCTATGCGGAGCTGCGTGATCGGTGTCAGCGGTTGGCAGGCGGGTTGGCACCGCTGGCAGAAGGCCGCCCAGTGGCGGTGCTGGCGCCGAACACGCATGTGTCGTTGGAGGCGCATTTCGGGGTGCCGTGGGCGGGGGTGCCACTGGTCGCGGTGAACACGCGGCTCGCGGTGGACGAGGTTGCCTACATCCTGGAACACTCCAAGGCCGCCGTACTGGTCCACGACCCGTCGTTCGACGGGCTGGTGGACGAGGTCCTCACCCGGCTGGACACTCCGCCGCACCGGATCCGGGCGGGGCAGGAGTACGAGGATCTGCTGGCTGCTTCGGAGCCGCTGCACCTGACCCCGACCGACGAGCGGTCACTGCTGTCGATCAACTACACCTCAGGGACCACGGGTCGCCCCAAGGGCGTGATGTACCACCACCGGGGGGCCTTCCTGCAGGCCGTGGCAATGGTGGGGCACACAGGACTGACGCCATCGAGCGTGTACCTGTGGACGCTGCCGATGTTCCACTGCAACGGATGGACGTTCCCGTGGGCGGTGACCGCAGCGGCCGCGACGCACGTCTGCCTGCCGAAGGTGGACCCGGCGGAGATCTGGCGACTCCTCCAGGAGGAGGGCGTCACGCACCTCAACGGGGCGCCGACGGTGCTGTCGATGATCGCCTATGCCGGCGAGGCCGCGCCGCTGGACCGCACGGTGCGTATCGCGACCGGTGGGGCGCCGCCGTCGCCGGCAATCCTGCGGCGGACGGCGGAGCTTGGGTTCGAGGTCACGCACCTGTACGGGCTGACCGAGACCTACGGTCCGGCGATGCTGTGCGACTGGCGCCCGGAGTGGAACGACCGCGACGCCGAAGCAAAGGCGCGGCTCAAGGCGCGCCAGGGCGTCGGAAACATGATCTCGTGCGTGCCGCGGGTGATCGCGAACGACGGCACCGACGTCCCCGCTGACGGTGTCACCACCGGGCAGATCGCATTGCGCGGCAACAACCTCATGCTCGGCTACCTCGACGACCCGGAGGCCACCCTGGCAGCGGTGCCGGACGGGTGGTTCCGGACCGGTGACATCGGCGTCGTACACGCCGACGGGTACGTGGAACTGCGTGACCGCTCGAAGGACGTGATCATCTCCGGTGGGGAGAACATCGCGTCGGTCGAGGTGGAGCAGGCGATCGAGGATCACCCAGCGGTGTTGGAGGCCGCGGTGATCGCCGTTCCGGACGAGCGCTGGGGTGAAGTCCCCGCCGCCTATGTGCGCTTGAAGGACGGTGCCACGGCCACTGAGGCGGAGATCATCGACCATGTAAAGGGCAGATTGGCGCGGTTCAAGGCGCCGAAAACGGTCACGTTTACGGAGCTTCCGAAGACTTCCACGGGGAAGGTCCAGAAATTCGTGTTGCGTGAGAAGGCCTGGGCCGGGAGCGAGAGGCGCATCCGGTGAACAACAGGAGCGACGGCGGTCGGCAAGGTCGCCGTCAGGGAGTGCCGTACCTCGCGCTGTCACGCGGCCGGGCATCCGGTGCTGATCAGAAATGGGACGAGTACTCCTGACCTGCCACGACGGGACTTTCTCCGAGTCCGGGCCGTCGCATGAAAGAAGCACTCCAGATGAAAAGGCCTATCGGGTCGTATTCAAGTGTCACTTCCGAAGGCGGTGATCGCACAGTGATTCAGCAAGCTTCGCAAAGGGCTCAGTCCCTGGACGAGTTCAGCCGACCCACGTCTCGGGGCCCGCGACACATCGTCGCCGTCATCCTCATGTGGCGAGGGCGTATCGGGTTGTTCAAGCGCAGTGGATCCGTCCAGCATGACGCAGGCCTGTGGCACTGCATCACTGGATATCTGGACGCTGACAGCGACCCGGTACGGCAGGCCATCCAGGAGATCTGGGAGGAGACTTTGCTCCCCGCCCGTGCTCTGGAGCAACTGACTGTGGGCCCTACGCTACGCCTGGCCGACCCAAGTGGCGGCCAGGACTGGACCGTGCACACCTTTGTGGCCCACACCAGGCAACGCCGGCTCACTCTCAACTGGGAGCACGAGGCATACCGGTGGGTTCGGCCCTGGAAGCTGTCACAGTTCGACGGGCAAGTCGCATGGCTGACGGATGTTCTGCAAGCGATCAACTCCCTGTCGTCAGGCGAAACTTGTGAAAGGAATCCGGCAGACACGCATTCCGGCAGTGAGATTTCGAAGGACCAGCTGATCAGGCGTTGGCAGCATCGAGAGGCTGCTCACTGGTCATGATGCCCTGTCAATGCCTGCCGGTCAACTCAAAGTCTGAGCAGAATGCTCAACTCAAAGGCAACAACTTGTGCAGTCGCAGGACCATAGGTCTACTTGCGGAGCACAACGCAAAATTCCTTGAGGCATGGTGCCGAATGCGGAGGAGGTCTGTGATGGTTGCGGAACTGAGGTCGGCCGACGTCGACAGCTCTGGTCCTGCCCGGGCGGAGGAGCTCGTCGTGCTGAAGGCGGTTGAGCAGCGGGTCCTGTGGCTCTCCACCGCGATCATCGATCATGCCAACCGGGTACGGCCGAACCCTGCGGGGCTGAAGGTGGGTGGTCACCAGGCGTCCAGTGCCTCGATGACTTCCATCATGACTGCGCTGTGGTTCCATTCGCTGACCGCCGAGGACCGGGTGTCGGTGAAGCCGCATGCCTCACCCGTGCTGCATGCGATCAACTACCTGCTGGACGAGCTGGACGAGTCCTACCTGACCACGCTGCGCGCCTTCGGCGGCCTGCAGAGCTACCCCAGCCGGTCCAAGGACCCCGACCCGGTCGACTACTCCACCGGTTCGGTCGGCATCGGTGCCACCGCCCCCCTATGGGGCGCCCTCGCGCGGCGCTATGTGGAGGGTCATTTCGGCGGCGCCGGCACAGGGCGCCAGTACTCCGTGCTCGGCGATGCGGAGCTGGACGAGGGAGCGATCTGGGAAGCCGTCCAGGACCCGATGGTGCCGGGCCTGGGCGAAGCGGTGTGGATCGTCGACCTCAACCGGCAGTCCCTCGACCGAGTCATCCCTGGCATCGCCGCGGACAAGCTGCGAGGCATGTTCGCGGCTGCTGGCTGGCAAGTGCTCACCCTCAAGTACGGCCATCTCCTGGAGGAGTTGTTCACCAGGTCTGGTGGCGAGGCCCTGCGTGCTCGTATCGACACCATGGGCAACCCCGAGTACCAGCGCCTGCTGCGCTGCTCGGCCGACCAGTTGCGCGAGCGCCTGCCCGGTAGCGGCTCCACGGCACAGTCCATCGCCGGGCTCATCGCGTCCCTGGACGATGCCTCACTGCTGGCGGCCCTGCGCAACCTGGGCGGCCACGACATCGGCGCTCTGATGGACGCCTATGACGCCGTCGACGACACCCGGCCCACGGTGATCTTCGCTTACACGATCAAGGGCTACGGGCTCCCCACCGAGGGCCACCCGCAGAACCACTCCTCGCTCCTGACAGCCGACCAGATGACGGCACTGGCCGACCGCCTCGGACTGGATCTGGGTCACCCGTGGACCCGTTTCGCCGACGGTTCGGCGGAAGCGGCCCTGTGCACGAAGGCGGCCCAGCGGCTGCGCCGCCCCGGATACGCACTGCGGGAAGCTCCCACGCTACCCACGGACCTCGGCCGAGCCGCGCCGACCGGCACCGGCACCGGCAACACCCAGCAGGCCCTCGGACGCGTCCTGCTGGACCTCACCCGCCGGGCACCGGAGGCGGCGAGCCGGATCGTCACCGTCAGCCCGGACGTCAGCTCCTCCACCAACCTCGGCGGCTGGCTCAACAAGGTGGGCGTGTGGTCGCCCACCGAGCGCCCCAACTGGTTCGCCGACGACGCCGAGACCATCCTGCACTGGCGTGAGCAGCCGACCGGCCAGCACGTGGAACTCGGCATCGCCGAAACCAACCTGGTCGGCGTGCTCGGTGAGCTAGGCGCCACCTGGAGCCGGTGGGGCCAGCCGCTGCTGCCGATCGGCGTGGTCTACGACCCGTTCGTCAACAGGGCACTGGAACCGTGGTCGTTCGGCATTTACGCGGGCGGACAGTCGATCCTGGTCGGCACCCCGTCCGGTGTCACGCTCGCCCCGGAGGGCGGCGCGCACCAGTCGATCACCACGCCTTCGCTCGGCATCGAACAGCCCGGCTGCGTCACCTACGAGCCCGCGTTCGCGATCGACACCGAATGGTGTCTGCTGACCTCCCTCGGCAACCTTGGTAAGACAGACGGCAGTTCGGCTTACCTGCGGCTGTCCACCCGCCCAGTGGACCAGACGCTCGCCGCTGTGCCCACCGACCCTGCTGCCCGTGAACGCCGCCGCCGGCATGTGACCGCCGGAGCCTACCGGCTGCGGCAGCAAGAGAAGCCCGTGGTGACTATCGCCGCAATGGGCGCTCTTGTACCCGAAGCCCTGGCCGCCGCCGACCGCCTCGCCGCCCTCGGCCAAGCCACCGATGTCGTGTGTGTGACCAGCCCGGATCTGCTATTCCGTGCGCTCCAGGCCCGCCGCGGGCTGTCGGACGACCCGACCTGGATCCTCGACCAGGTATTCCCCCTCGACCGGGCCACCCCGCTCGTCACCGTCCTGGACGGGCACCCGCACACCTTGGCATTCCTGAGCACCATCCAGAACGTTCCCGTCAGCACCCTCGGTGTCACCAAGTTCGGCCAGTCCGGGGCGATCGAGGATGTCTACCGCTACCACAGCATCGACACCGACAGCATCGTCACCACCGCCCTCGACCTCATCGACTGAGCGAGAACCCGACAGCTCCCGCGTGAAGGGGCCGGCGAGCAAGAGCAAAAGCGCGCTCACCGTCCACGCGGACAGCGTCCCCGCATCGCTCAACCCAGGGTCGTCTCCCTCGGCCTCGTAGCGCTGCGCCTCACCGGGGAGATAACTGCGGCAGTCACCATGCACAACCGGTCCGCCGCAAGATCCCCCGACGGGGTTCTCCCTTCACACCCCGTCCGGCGGTACGGCCCTGTCCTGCCGAAAAGACGTACCGCCGGACGGCCCCACTCAGCCGACCCGCACCATCCCATGGGAACCCCCCACCGACCCCGTCCGGCGGAGCGAAGTAGATGCCCCGCCCGAACGATTGGACATGTGATGAAGGCTCTGAGCGGAATCGAACAGAAGTGGTCGGGGGCTCCGGCCGTTCCCCAACCAGCTGACTCGTCGGCCAGCCGTCCGCATCTGGCCGTGGGAGGCAGAATCGGGGAGGTCGTCTCCAGGCCGTCGGCAAGCACCCCGGCCGCCGATGACCGACCGGGCCTCCCGTCAGAACCACAACATCCTCCGGCCGGTACCGATGAGCCCCAATTCAACGAAGGAACATCACACCCAGGGTCGTGCCGCGCCTGGCGCCGATGAGAAACCGGGGCCCTCAAGGGGCGAATGCCTCGCGCATCACTTCGGGATCGCTTGCCCAGAACTTCGGAACTGAGTACCGTTCCCATGAGATCAAGTACCGTTTCTGGAGGTTCCACCGTGAGTTCCCTTGCACGAAGCGAGTCCGGTCAGCGCGGCTTTCGCCCTGACGACGCAAGTGGGTTACGACTCGACGAGGTCCATCGCCCGGAGCACGGTCGGCAAGACCGAGGTGGCAATGAACTCGATCGACGACATACGAACGCTCTTTGAGAGCCTTTCGCTGAGCAGTATCGACTTCGAGATCAACCACTGCGAACGCCTGGCAGCATTGCGGCGAACCCGGGAATCCGTACCGCCCGACATGCCTCGAAAGCGGCCCACCACCGGTGCGTGGTCCCATGCCCTGCGCAACGTCCTGGGGATGGACAGCCGCCCTGACGTCGTCTCTCCGCACCCTGGAGCAGCCCTCTTCACTGGGAGCGGCTGCCCAGCGCCTGCGGAGCATGACATGACGCCTCCTGCGGACCTACGTCGGCTTCCGCCCATGCCAGTACCGCAGCCGTCCGCCCGCCAAGTCTTCGTTCGCAACAACCCGAAGGGATCTGTCCGGTGAGCTCCGCGCCTACGGAACCGTCCGACACCGACATCCACACCACCGCGGGCAAGATCGCGGATCTCCAGCGCCGTATCGAGGAAGCGACGCACGCCGGCTCCGCACGCGCCGTTGAAAAGCAGCACACCAAGGGCAAGTTGACGGCCCGTGAGCGCATCGACCTCCTCCTCGACGAGGGGTCCTTCGCCGAGCTCGACGAGTTCGCCCGGCACCGTTCCACCAACTTCGGGCTGGAGAAGAACCGCCCGTACGGCGACGGAGTCGTCACCGGGTACGGCACCGTCGACGACCGCCCCGTCGCCGTGTTCTCGCAGGACTTCACCGTCTTCGGCGGCGCGCTGGGCGAGGTCTACGGCCAGAAGATCGTCAAGGTGATGGACTTCGCGCTGAAGACCGGCTGCCCGGTCATCGGCATCAACGACTCCGGCGGCGCCCGCATCCAGGAGGGCGTGGCCTCGCTGGGCGCGTACGGCGAGATCTTCCGCCGCAACACCCACGCCAGCGGTGTGATCCCGCAGATCTCCCTCGTCGTCGGGCCCTGCGCGGGCGGTGCGGTCTACTCCCCCGCCATCACCGACTTCACGATCATGGTCGACCAGACCTCGCACATGTTCATCACAGGCCCGGACGTCATCAAGACCGTCACCGGCGAGGACGTCGGCTTCGAGGAGCTGGGCGGCGCGCACACCCACAACTCCGCCTCGGGCGTGGCGCATCACATGGCCGGTGACGAGAAGGACGCCATCGAGTACGTCAAGCAGCTGCTGTCGTACCTGCCGTCCAACAACCTCAGCGAGGCACCGGCGTTCCCGGAGGAGGCCGACCTCTCCCTCACCGACGAGGACCACGAGCTGGACACGATCGTGCCGGACAGCGCCAACCAGCCGTACGACGTGCACACGGTGATCGAACACATCCTGGACGACGCCGAGTTCTTCGAGACGCAGGCGCTGTTCGCGCCGAACATCATCACCGGGTACGGACGGGTCGAGGGCTGTCCCGTCGGCATCGTCGCCAACCAGCCGATGCAGTTCGCGGGTTGTCTCGACATCAACGCCTCGGAGAAGGCGGCGCGGTTCGTGCGCACCTGCGACGCGTTCAACATCCCGGTCATCACGTTCGTGGACGTGCCGGGCTTCCTGCCCGGTGTCGACCAGGAGTACGGCGGCATCATCCGCCGCGGCGCCAAGCTGATCTACGCCTACGCCGAGGCGACGGTGCCGCTGATCACGATCATCACCCGCAAGGCATTCGGCGGTGCCTACGACGTCATGGGCTCCAAGCACCTGGGCGCCGACCTCAACCTCGCCTGGCCGACGGCGCAGATCGCCGTCATGGGCGCGCAGGGCGCCGTCAACATCCTGCACCGGCGGACCATCGCCGAGGCGAGCGGCGAGGACGTCGAGGCGGTGCGCGCCCGGCTGATCAAGGAGTACGAGGACGCGCTCCTCAACCCCTACGTCGCGGCCGAGCGCGGCTACATCGACGCGGTGATCATGCCGTCCGACACCCGCCGCCATGTCGTACGCGGCCTGCGTCAGCTGCGCACCAAGCGGGAATCCCTGCCCCCGAAGAAGCACGGCAACATCCCCCTCTAGGCCTGCTGGAAGCCGTCATGAACATCAAGGTCCTCCGGGGCAACCCGACACCCGAGGAGCTGGCCGCCGCACTGGCGGTGGTCCGCGCCCACGCCGCGGCGGAAGCAGCCACGCCGCCCGGCGCACCCAAGCCGCGGGACGGGTGGTCGGACCCGTCCCGCATCGCCGCACACCGGCTCCCGCAGCCGGGGCCGGCAACCTGGCGCAGTTCCTACTCACCCCGTTGAAAAGCGGGCGCTGCCCTACCTGTTGACTCTTGGAGAGAGTATGAATGCCCTGCGACAGCACACGGAGCATCCCCGTACCGAGACCATGGGCGGCCGTGCGGTTGTCACGCCAGACCCGGACGTCGACCGGAACGTCGAGACCTCGCATCGGCTCACCGTGTCCTTGGTCGACATGTTGGAGTCGGCATGCTGACGAAGGTGCTCATCGCCAACCGTGGCGAAATCGCTGTCCGCGTGGCCCGGGCCTGCCGGGACGCCGGGATCGCGAGCGTGGCCGTCTACGCGGACCCGGACCGCGACGCTCTGCATGTCCGCGCCGCGGACGAGGCGTTCGCCCTGGGCGGTGACACCCCGGCAAACAGCTATCTGGACATTGACAAGGTCCTGAACGCGGCACGCGAGTCCGGCGCGGACGCCATCCACCCCGGCTACGGATTCCTGTCGGAGAACGCCGACTTCGCCCAGGCCGTCCTGGACGCCGGCCTGATCTGGATCGGCCCGCCCCCGCAGGCCATCCGCGGCCTCGGCGACAAGGTCGCCGCCCGCCACATCGCCCAGCGCGCCGGCGCCCCTCTCGTCGCCGGTACGCCCGACCCGGTCTCCGGCGCCGACGAGGTCGTCGCCTTCGCCGAGGAGCACGGCCTGCCGATCGCGATCAAGGCCGCCTTCGGCGGCGGCGGACGCGGTCTGAAGGTCGCGCGGACCCTCGAAGAGGTGCCCGAGCTGTACGAGTCGGCGGTCCGCGAGGCCGTCGCCGCGTTCGGGCGCGGCGAGTGCTTCGTCGAGCGCTACCTCGACAAGCCCCGCCACGTCGAGACCCAGTGCCTGGCCGACCGGCACGGCAACGTCGTGGTCGTGTCCACCCGTGACTGCTCGCTGCAGCGCCGCCACCAGAAACTGGTCGAGGAAGCCCCGGCGCCGTTCCTGTCCGACGCCCAGGTCGCTGAGCTGTACTCCTCTTCCAAGGCCATCCTCAAGGAGGCCGGCTACGTCGGCGCCGGAACGGTGGAGTTCCTCGTCGGCATGGACGGCACGATCTCCTTCCTGGAGGTCAACACCCGCCTCCAGGTCGAGCACCCGGTCACCGAGGAAGTCACCGGCATCGACCTCGTACGCGAGATGTTCCGCATCGCCGACGGCGAGGAACTCGGCTACGACGACCCGCCGGTCCGCGGCCACTCCTTCGAGTTCCGCATCAACGGCGAGGACCCGGGCCGCAACTTCCTGCCCGCCCCCGGCACGGTCACCGCCTTCGCCCCGCCGTCGGGTCCGGGCGTCCGCCTGGACGCGGGCGTGGAGTCCGGCAGCGTCATCGGCCCCGCCTGGGACTCCCTGCTGGCCAAGCTGATCGTCACCGGCGCCACCCGCCAACAGGCCCTGCGGCGCGCCGCCCGCGCCCTGGCCGAGTTCCAGGTCGAGGGCATGGCCACCGCGATCCCGTTCCACCGCGCGGTCGTGGTCGACCCGGCGTTCACCGCCGACCCGTTCACGATCCACACCCGCTGGATCGAGACCGAGTTCGTCAACGACATCAAGCCCTTCGCCGCCCCCGCCGACACCGACGCGGACGAGGAAGCCGGCCGCGAGACGGTCGTGGTGGAGGTCGGCGGCAAGCGCCTGGAAGTCTCCCTGCCGGCCTCCCTCGGCATGCCCCTGGCCCGCACCGGCCTGGCCGCCGGCGCCAAGCCCAAGCGCCGCGCCGCCAAGAAGTCCGGCCCCGCCGCCTCCGGCGACACCCTCGCCTCCCCCATGCAGGGCACCATCGTCAAGGTCGCCGTCGAGGAAGGCCAGGAGGTCAAGGAAGGCGACCTCGTCGTCGTACTCGAAGCGATGAAGATGGAACAGCCCCTCAACGCACACAGGTCCGGCACCATCAAGGGCCTGTCCGCCGAGGTCGGCACCTCCCTCACCTCGGGCGCCGCGATCTGCGAAATCAAGGACTGACGCACACAACACCCAAGGCGTCCGACGGGCCGGAACACACCGTCCGCCGGACGGTTGTCCCATCGAGCAGGACTTCATCCTCCGGAGCAGCCGACCTTCCGCTGAGACATGCCGTCCGCAGTCTCACGCGGAACGCCCGGTGTCATCGCGACGTGGACGGCGTATACGGGGGATCGCCGAGACAAGCCCAGAAGGGGCCACGGGGTGATCTTGAAGCTCTGAAGTGGGTCACCGTACGGTCTGCGGCTGGGCCCGAGGGCCGGGGAGTTCGCCGGCCCGGAGGTCGGCAAAGTCGGTGTGGGCCTGTTCGACGGCTTCGGGGTATGCCTCACGCCTGGTGTGCTCGGCGAACGCCCGGTAGACGCTGGCGACGGAGGGTCTCTGCCCTGTGCGTTTGCCGGTGGGGACCGATCAGGTCGGGCGGGATCTGCTCGACGGACTCGCCGCTCGCCCGGCGCCCCAGCAACAGCAACAGCAACAGCAACAGCAACACAGTGTGGAGCATGTCGTCGGTGATGACCGGAGGCCGGCCGCCGTGCTTGCCCTTGCGGGCGGCGGTGTCGAGCCCCTCCAGCGTCGACTCCCGGATGTTCTCCCGTTCGGTCTCCGTGCGGGGGGGGTGGGGTGGATGACCTGCTCGGGCAGCCTCTACTGGCGTCTGACTGGGCTACCTGCCCTCTGCGGCACGACGCAGCAGAGGGGTGAGGCGGTACGGCACCAGTTCGCGCATGGCCAGGGCTGTAGTAGTGCGCTCGATGCCGCGTACGGCGAGGATTTGCCCCGCGACCCGGTACAGGTCCTCCGCGTCCGCAGCGACCACCCGCACCAGTAGATCGGTCTCGCCACTCAAGCCGAAGACCTCCACGACCTCGGCGATGTCGGCCAGCGCCTGGGAGACCTCGGCCAGCTGTTGCTGATTGACCTGCGCGGTGACGAACGCCGTGAGCGGCTGGCCCAGCGCTTTCGGGCTGATCCGCCGTTCAAAGGAGCCCAATGCGCCGCCCTGTTCCATCCTGACCAGCCGGGCTTGCACGGTATTTCGAGACAGGCTCAGTTGCTCAGCCAGGGCAACGACCGTGGCCCGCGGATCGACAGCCAGAGCGAGCAGAATCCGCGCATCGGTGGCGTCCATGCCTCGCTCACTCTTCATAGTGGTCAGTTGACACACCCTCACCCAAGTCACTTCTGAGCAGATTGCTCAACTTCAGAGGCATACTTTGCCGAATTGAACAGTTCTCTGCCTACCGGCGGAGCATACATTCAATCTAGAACGTTCCGCCACCGACTGAGTGTGCCGCGATTGGACCGGTCCGGATCCAGCCAGTGCACCCGGCGCTGCGGCTTCTGCCAGATCGACACCGGCAAGCCCGAGGCCCTCGACCGTGACGAGCCACGCCGCGTAGGTGAGTCCGTGGTCTCCATGGACCTGAACTACGCCGACAACAGAGGCTGGTTCACGACCAAGGGCGACAACCGAGTCTGGCAGCTCAACCTCACCAACAACACCTACGAGGTGACAGGCCCCTTCCGTACCAGCGCGTGATTTCCGCTGCTGATTGAGACGGTAACAAGCCCCGGACATCCGGACGCCTGGCGGTCGAGGGCTGGGCAGCTGCTCGTTGGCGCTGGGCAGCCTCAACTGTCGGGCAGGTGATCACGAGTCAGGAGTAAACGCCAACTGGCAGCCTTCGACGATCTCCCACACCGGGCCGGCGCTTCCGCACTGTGCTGCAGGAGATCGTCGAACCGGCTGTCCGCTCAGGCGGGTAGCGGCTTCGCCGCGGTCTTCGGCAGGCGCGCGACGGTGATCACTCCAATGAGTGATACGGCGAGGATCCAGTACACGGGACTGGTTTTGCTCCCGGTGCCGGCCACGAGGGCGGCGGCGACGAGTGGTGTAATGCCGCCGATGATCACGCCGAGGTTGTAGCCGATCGCGATGCCTGAGTAGCGCACGTTCGCCGGGAACAGTTCCGTGGCCAGCGGCCACGTCGGTACCTGCGACCACCCGGTGAAGAACATGAAGACGAAATAGACGGCCCCGACAACAAAGAGGTTGGTCGCTGCGATGAGCAGGGCAAAGACCGGCCAGGCGATGACGGCGAAGGCGATGTAAGCCGCCAGCAGGATTGGCTTGCGGTCGTATCGGTCCGTCAGCTTGCCCGCAAGCGGGTACGTCAGGGTAGCCAGGGCGATGCACAACGCCGCTGTCCAGGCGACGCCTGTTGCGGAGAATCCCTCCTGCTCAAGGAAGATCGCGAAGTAGGCTACGCCGAAGTAGCCGGTGCCGTTGAACGCGATGGCCAGACCCGCCACGCGGGCGACCGACAGCGGGTGGCTGCGCAGAGCGGCCAGCGTCGGGCTACGTACGATCGCGGCCTTGGCTTTCAGCTCTTGGAATTGAGGTGACTCCTCAACCCGCAGGCGAGCCCGCAGGCAGACCGCGGTCAGGATAAGCGAGAGGAGGAACGGAATCCGCCAGCCCCATGTTGCCATTTGGTCGGCCGGAACCAGCAGCCGGACCACTCCTACGACGGCGGCGGCCACGGCGAACCCGAGTGTGGACCCTATGGAAACCGTTGATCCGTAATATCCCCGCTTGCCGGGAGGCGCGAGCTCGGCGATGTAGGTGGCGGCGCCGCCAATCTCACCGCCGGCGGCGAACCCTTGGGCGAGTCGCACAACGATGATGGCGATCGTCGCGGCGACTCCGATGTGTTCGTAGGTGGGCAGCAGGCCCATCACGCCGCACGCCACACCCATCAACACGATCGTCGCGACAAGGGCTGTCCGGCGTCCGCGGCGGTCACCAAGACGACTGAAGAACCAGCCGCCGAGCGGACGTATGAGGTAGGACGACGCGAACACGGCGAGCGCGGACAGGGTTGAGACCGTCGGATTGTCGCTGGGGAAGAACAGCGGTCCGATGGTGAGCGCCAGGAACCCGTAGACGCTGAAGTCGTAGTACTCGATCAGTGTGCCGACACCACCCGCGAGCGATGCGCGCCGGGCGGACTTCAAGCTGATCGTTTTCTCGGAATGTTGCGCAGTCGTCATTGACTCTCCTTGTCACATTTGAGGGAGGCGTCCCGCCGCGCGACACGAGGCCGACGTCGTGTGGCTCGGCGCGATCAGGGGGTGGTGCCTCCCACTGGGCGCTTCCATCGGATCAGGCGCGATGAGGCACCAGGGCGATGTCGATCGTTGACGATGCCTCTGTACTGCCTCAGGTGGCTGAAATCCCATCCGTCTGAGGCCGAGCGGCGCAGGCGACGGGGCTACCTCGTCGGTGGCTGCTTCTTAGACGACTGCGGGGTGGCCGTCGAATGATGGAACGCGCTGATGGAGCGCCGCCGGTTGCATGCCATTCCTCGTGGGTTAGTACGAACTGCGTACGCGCGGGCTCGCTGCATTTGGCATGTGCTGACTCTGGCCCGTCATGCCCGGACAAGCAATGGATCGAATTGACTCAACTATTGCAAGTTCCGCAAGAATGGATGCAGAAGAGGAATGGTTTGGCGGTGTAGTCCACAAATGGAATCAAGCCAGCAACGTCAGACCCACTGAACCCGCAAGACACTCTCGGTACAGGTCAGATCGTGGCTGCTACGTGAAGCACGGCTTCCAACGTTGAGTTCTCGCCGCGGTCCAGCGCCGGAGCTCGTCGCGCGCCCTCAATATCCGGTCGCGAGAAGTCGGCGGTGGCTGCGGTGTGTCCGGCGCGGACCAGGACACCGCAGTTCTGCGGGCGTACGGGAAATGTCCGGGGGCCCTCGTGCACATGGTGGTGGTCACCAGCACCACGACCATGAGCCCTTGGCTCAGCAGTCGTTCTCAGCGCTTTCGTGGGGACGTTGTGTTCGTTCTTCAGGAACACCAGAGGGCGGGGCCGGTCACGCCGGCGCGGGAGCCGATCATCTCCGTGGTGACCGCATCGAAGGCACGCTCGTTGAACAGCTCGCCGGCGAACTTGATCAGCACCTGCCGAAGTGTCGCGCGCGGCGATGCAGTAACGAGGGGTGGGTAAGCCCGGTAACGAGCACCCCTAGGTGAGTGGCCGATAACGTGTCGTTGCGTGCGTCGCGAGCAGGTCGGCGACGGCGTTCAGGCAGGCAAAACCCAGCTCAGAGGACATTCCGTGCGGGTCACCGAGTACCCCGTTGGGCGCAACCGCCTTGACGCCGTCGGTGAATACGCGGGCGAGCAGTTCGTCATTCATTGACCCGGTGAAGCCTGCGGTAGCGCGATCGTTCCTCACGACGTCCGGCTGAACGGCGAGCATGATCGAACTTTCGGCGACGTCGGCATGGCCTCCGACATGGTCGGCGAGGCCGGCGACACGTTGAGCCGCGTCGCGCCATGCCTGGAGGACCGCTGCCGAGTCGGAGAACGCGATGACGTCCAGGTCGGCAGGAAGCCGTGGGGCGAGCTTCTCCTCGATCTCACTGAGCAGTGGGTGGTTGCCGATATGCGCCGAGAAGATCAGCACGCGCCGGAAGCCGTGCGCGGCAAGGCTTGTGCAGCAGTCGACGCAGATCGCCTCGAGCGTTTCGGGCTGCAGTGAGAGCGTTCCGGCGAAGCCGAGGTGGTGCGCGGAGCAGCCGATCCGCACCGTCGGCAGCACGAGCGCGTCGCCAAGCCGCTCGGCGACAAGGATGCCCAGACGGTCGGCGTGATCGCTGTCGACCGACAGTGGCAGGTGCGCGCCGTGCTGCTCTGTGGCTCCAAGCGGCAGGACCGCCGTACGCATGCCGTTTGCCATGGCATCCGCGATCTCGGGCGAGGTCAAACGCTCAATCCGCAACTCGCTCACGTGTGGTCACTCCTCCTCACAGGCAGGCCCGGGCAGCCCTCATTGTTACCGCCATCTAACGCTGTGCGGCTCCCATGGAGGTCTTGACCAGGGTTGAACTACGCCCTACGTTATCGGCGATTAACATTCGACGG
>NZ_JBHXRX010000109.1:0-15097 GCF_042714995.1 Streptomyces sp. NPDC058665 | reverse complement strand
CGGGCACTCCCTGGCCGGGGGCCTCGGCCCGGTCAAGAACCTCCAGCTCAACCCGCTGGCCAAGACGGGCGTCGACCCGCTGGACAACGCGGTCGGCACGCAGATCGCCGACTTCAAGCCGCTGTCCACGGCCATGCTGACGGACTCCGTCACCAAGGGCGGCGGCCTCAAGGATCTGCCGCTCGTCGGTCCGGTGACGGGGCTGCTGCCCGGCTGAGCGCCGGCGCTCAGCGCGTCGTACGTACGTAAGGAGGCCCGGCCGTCGTCGTGACGGCCGGGCATCCTTACGTAGGCGTACGCGGGGACGGCTCAGTACCCGGAGCCCGACGCGCCCAGGCTGCCCGTGGGGTGCCAGACGGTCTTCGTCTCCAGGAAGGCCGTCAGCCTGCCGGTGCCTGGATCGGCGGTGAAGTCCACCGGGTGCGGGCGCACCACCCGCTTGAGGTTGTCCGCCGCCGCGATCTCCAGCTCCTTGGCCAGCGCCTCGTCGGCGCCGTACAGATCGATGCCGTTGACGTCCTGGTGCGACGCGAGGGGTGCGGCCAGCTCCGCCGTACGGCCCGAGAGGACGTTGACGACGCCGCCCGGCACGTCGGATGTGGCCAGCACCTCGCCCAGCGACAGGGCGGGCAGCGGGGAGCGCTCGCTCGCCACGACCACCGCTGTGTTGCCGGTGGCGATCACCGGGGCGAGCACCGAGACCAGACCGAGGAACGACGAGTCCTGCGGGGCGAGGACCGTCACGACGCCCGTGGGCTCGGGCGTGGACAGGTTGAAGAACGGGCCGGCCACGGGGTTCGCGCCGCCCGTCACCTGGCCGATCTTGTCCGTCCAGCCCGCGTACCAGACCCAGCGGTCGACGGTCGCGTCCACGACCGCGGCGGCCTTGGACTTGGAGACGCCGTCGGCGGCGGCCACCTCGGCCGTGAACTGGTCGCGGCGGCCCTCCAGCATCTCGGCGACGCGGTAGAGCACCTGGCCCCTGTTGTACGCGGTGGCGCCCGACCAGCCGCCGAACGCCTTGCGGGCTGCGGAGACGGCGTCACGGGCGTCCTTGCGGGAGGACTGCGGCGCGTTGGCGAGCCATCTGCCCTTTGAGTCGGTCACCTCGTACACCCGGCCGCTCTCGGAGCGGGGGAACTTGCCCCCGACGTACAGCTTGTAGGTCTTGAAGACGGACAGTCGCTCGGACTCAGACATCGAGATACGCCTCCAGGCCGTGGCGACCGCCCTCGCGGCCGTAGCCCGACTCCTTGTAGCCGCCGAAGGGCGAGGTCGGGTCGAACTTGTTGAACGTGTTGGCCCACACCACGCCCGCGCGGAGCCTGTTGGCGACGGCGAGGATGCGGGAGCCCTTCTCCGTCCAGATGCCGGCGGAGAGGCCGTACTGCGTGTTGTTGGCCTTGGCGACCGCCTCGTCCGGGGTGCGGAACGTCAGGACGGAGAGCACCGGGCCGAAGATCTCGTCGCGCGCGACGGTGTGCGCCTGCGTGACATTGGTGAAGAGGGTCGGCGCGAACCAGTAGCCGGACGAGGGGAGTTCGCACTCCGGCGACCAGCGCTCGGCGCCCTCGGCCTCGCCCGCGTCGGCCAGCGTCCTGATACGGGCCAGCTGTTCGGCGGAGTTGATGGCGCCGAGGTCCGTGTTCTTGTCCAGCGGGTCGCCGACCCGCAGCGTCGTCAGCCGGCGCTTCAGTGAGTCCAGCAGCTCCTCCTGGACCGACTCCTGGACCAGCAGCCGCGATCCGGCGCAGCAGACCTGGCCCTGGTTGAAGAAGATGCCCGTGACGATGCCCTCGACGGCCTGGTCGACCGGGGCGTCGTCGAAGACGATGTTGGCGCCCTTGCCGCCGAGTTCGAGGGTGACCTTCTTCTCGGTGCCCGCGATCTGCCGGGCGATGGCCTTGCCGACGGCGGTCGAACCGGTGAAGGCGATCTTGTCGATGTCCTCGTGCCCGACGAGGGCGGCGCCCGTGTCGCCGTACCCGGGAAGGATGTTGACGACGCCGCGCGGCAGGCCCGCCTGGCGGCAGATGTCCGCGAAGAACAGAGCGCTCAGCGGGGTGGTCTCGGCGGGCTTCAGTACGACCGTGTTGCCCGTGGCGAGCGCCGGGGCGATCTTCCACGCGAGCATCAGCAGCGGGAAGTTCCACGGGATGACCTGGCCGGCGACGCCGAGCGGGCGCGGGTTCGTTCCGTAGCCGGCGTGGTCGAGCTTGTCGGCCCAGCCCGCGTAGTAGAAGAAGTGCGCGGCGACCAACGGGAGGTCCGCGTCGCGGGTCTCGCGGATCGGCTTGCCGTTGTCGAGGGTTTCCAGGACGGCCAGTTCGCGTGAGCGCTCCTGGATGATCCGGGCGATCCGGAAGAGGTACTTGGCGCGCTCGGCGCCCGGCAGCGCCGACCACTTCGCGAACGCCTTGCGGGCCGCCTTCACGGCCCGGTCGACGTCCTCGGTGCCCGCGCGGGCGACCTCGGACAGCACCTCCTCGGTGGCCGGGGAGACCGTCTTGAAGACCTTGCCGTCGGCGGCGTCGGTGAACTCGCCGTCGATGAACAGGCCGTAGCTCGGCGCGATGTCGACGACCGAGCGTGACTCGGGGGCCGGTGCGTATTCGAAAGCCATCGTGTATCAGTCCACTGTGACGTAGTCGGGGCCGGAGTAGCGGCCGGTGGAGAGCTTCTGGCGCTGCATCAGCAGGTCGTTGAGGAGGCTGGAGGCGCCGAACCGGAACCAGTGGCTGTCCAGCCAGTCCTCGCCGACGGTCTCGTTGACCAGCACGAGGAACTTGATCGCGTCCTTGCTGGTCCTGATCCCGCCGGCGGGCTTCACCCCGACCTGGACGCCGGTCTGGGCGCGGAAGTCGCGTACGGCCTCCAGCATCAGCAGCGTGTTGGCGGGGGTGGCGTTGACGGCGACCTTGCCGGTCGACGTCTTGATGAAGTCCGCGCCGGCGGCCATGCCGAGCCAGGAGGCGCGGCGGATGTTGTCGTACGTGGACAGCTCACCGGTCTCGAAGATGACCTTGAGGCGGGCCGCGCCGCATTCCGCCTTCACGGCGACGATCTCCTCGTAGACCTTCAGATAGTGGCCCGCGAGGAACGCGCCGCGGTCGATCACCATGTCGACCTCGTCGGCGCCGGCGGCGACCGCGTCCCGCACGTCGGCGAGCTTCACCGCCAGGGCGGTGCGGCCGGCCGGGAAGGCGGTCGCGACGGAGGCGACCTTCACCTCGCTCCCGGCGAGCGCGGCGACGGCCGTGGCCACCATGTCCGGATAGACGCAGAGCGCGGCCGTCGTCGGGACGGTGCGGTCGGTCGGGTCCGGATGCAGGGCCTTGGCGGCGAGCGACCGGACCTTGCCCGGCGTGTCGGAGCCTTCGAGGGTCGTCAGGTCGATCATCGAGATGGCCAGGTCAATGGCGTACGCCTTGGCCGTCGTCTTGATCGAGCGCGTGCCGAGCGAGGCGGCGCGCGCCTCCAGGCCGACGGCGTCGACGCCGGGCAGCCCGTGGAGGAACCGGCGCAGCGAGCTGTCGGACGCGGTCACGTCAGCGAGGGGGGCACCGCCCGCGGCGGAGCCTGTGGGCGAGGGTGCGGTCGTGGGCATGGTCACCACCCGAGCATATCTACGCGCGTAGCAGCATGTACAGGGGGTGGGGCACGGGACTGCCCGGCGGGTACGTGGGGGTGCGTGCCGCGAGCCGTGCCGGGAGGCGTGCCGGGACTGTCGGCCGCGTACGGCAGAATCGAAAGCATGACGAGTCCCGAGGAGCCCTCCGAGCCGGCCTACGCAGAGCGCGTCTTCCGGTCGCCCGCCGCCATCGCGGGCGGTGTGCTGCTGCTCGCGCTCGGCGCGTGGATCGGGATCGACGCGGTGGTCCGGGGCCACGGCAGGACGCCGTGGCTCGCGCTCGCGGGCCTGCTGCTCGCCGTGCCGCTCGTGGTGGCCTTCACGATCCGGCCGGCGGTGTTCGCCAACGACGACCGGCTGCGGATCAGGAACCCGTTCCGCACGATCGTCGTGCCGTGGGCGTCCGTGGCCGATGTGCGGGCCGGGTATTCGAGCGAGGTGTTCACGGAGGCGGGCGCGAAGTACCAGCTGTGGGCGGTGCCGGTCTCGCTCCGCAAGCGCAAGCGGGCGGCGCGACGGCAGTCGCAGAGCGCGCACGACGACCCGCACAGCAGGACATCGGTGAGTGCGGACGTCACGGACTTGCGCGCGCGGACGGCCGACGCGGACCACACGGTCGCGGGCCTGCGCGAACAGGCCGAGCGCTGCGCGTCCCGCCCCGAGGCCCGGGGCGAGCCCCAGGCCCGCTGGGCGTACGAGGTACTCGGCCCGGCCCTGGCGGGCCTGGTGGTCCTGCTGGTCCTACTCGCGACGGGCTGACGCACCTACGTGGCGGCCCTCAGCCGCCGCCCGGCCCGCCGCCCGTCGTTGGTAGCCGGGCCGGACTCGCGACCCCGACTCCGTCCACGCGGCGCCCGAGGCGTACCGGCGGCGTGGCGGGCACCGCCCGGCTGGCCCGTAGGGCCGGTTGTTCCGGCCAGGCCGGGCTCGCGGTCCCTGTCGCCTTGCGGGTACGGGAGGTGCATTGTCCGTTCCGCGATGCACCGCATCGGACGCCCCCGGCTGATCCGCGAGGGTCCGCCGGACGGGACCTGGGGCAGGACGGCCCGCCCCCGGGCCCCCGCAGGCGCGAACCTCAGAGGCCCGCCGCCGCCGCGAAGTCTCGCTTCAGGGACGTCAGTAGTTCCGCTCCCCGGGTCCGGGCCGATGGCAGGTCCGCCGCCGTAGGGACCGGGATCACCACCTCCAGGTAGCACTTGAGCTTTGGTTCCGTGCCGCTCGGGCGGACGATCACCCGGGCTCGGTACGCGCCCTCCAGGTGGTAGCGCAGGCCGTCCGTCGGGGGGAGCCCCGTCGTGGGTGTCGAGAGGTCCTCGGCCGAGGTGACCGTCAGGCCCGCCAGCGTCGTCGGTGGGTGGTCGCGCAGACGCTCCATGGCCGTCGCGATCAGGGACAGGTCCTCCACCCGCGCCGAGAGCTGGTCCGTGGCGTGCAGGCCGTGTGCGAGTGCCAGATCGTCCAGCAGGTCGGAGAGGGTCCTGCCGCGCTCCTTCAGTTCTGACGCCAGCTCGGCGACCAGCAGCGCCGCCGTGATGCCGTCCTTGTCGCGTACGCCGTCGGGGTCGGCGCAGTAGCCGAGGGCTTCCTCGTAGCCGTACCGCAGGCCGTCGACCCGGGCGATCCACTTGAAGCCGGTGAGCGTCTCCTCGTAACCGACGCCCGCCGCCTCCGCGATCCGGCCGAGCAGCGACGACGACACGATCGACTCGGCGAAGACCCCTCGCGCGCCCTTGTTCACCAGATGCGCGGCCAGCAGCGCGCCCACCTCGTCGCCGCGCAGCATCCGCCAGCCGCCGTCGGCTTCCGCGTCCGGGACGGCCACCGCGCAGCGGTCGGCGTCCGGGTCGTTGGCGATGACGATGTCGGGGGCCGCGCGGCGGGCCGTGGCGAAGGCCAGGTCCATCGCGCCCGGCTCCTCCGGATTCGGGAAGGCGACGGTGGGGAAGTCCGGGTCGGGCTCGGCCTGTTCGGCCACCAGGACGGGCGCGGGGAAGCCGGCCCGCGCGAAGGCGGCGTTCAGTGTCTCCGTACCGACGCCGTGCAGAGCCGTGTGGACCACGCGCGCGGTACGGGGCGAACCGGGGCTCAGGACGGCGTCCGTACGTTCCAGATACGCCGTCAGCACCTCGTCCCCGAGGATCTGCCAGCCGTCCTCCGGGCGCGCCACGGAGCTCAGCGGTCCGACGGCCGCGATCTCGGCCGCGATCTCGCCGTCCATGGGAGGCACGATCTGGGAGCCGTCACCGAGGTAGACCTTGTAGCCGTTGTCGCGCGGCGGGTTGTGGCTGGCGGTGACCTCCACGCCTGCCACGGCGCCGAGATGCCGTATGGCGAAGGCCAGCAGCGGGGTCGGCAGCGGACGCGGCAGCACGGCGGCGCGCAGCCCCGCGCCGGTCATCACGGCGGCGGTGTCGCGCGCGAAGTCGGCGGACTTGTGGCGGGCGTCGTAACCGATGACGACGAGGCCGCCGCCCTGCCCGGTGGCCTTGAGATACGCCGCGAGCCCGGCGGCGGCGCGGATGACCACCGACCGGTTCATCCGCGTCGGCCCGGCGCCCAGCTCGCCGCGGAGCCCGGCCGTACCGAACTGGAGCGTGCCGGCGAACCGTTCGGCCAGCGCGGCCGAATCACCGGCGTCGAGGAGCGCCCGCAGCTCGTCCCGCGTGTCGCTGTCCGGGTCCTCGGCCAGCCATGTCTCGGCGCGCGCGATGAGGTCCTGCTGCACTGTGCGTATCCCTTCCTGAAGATCCACAAGACACCCCCGGAGCCGGGCCGCAGCCGGAACCCGTGCCCGGCCCGCCTGCCCCGCCTCAGATGCGTTCAAGCACCCGCGCGAGCAGGGCACCCATCTGCGTGGCCGAATCCCGGCCCGCCTGGAGGACTTCCTCGTGGTTCAGAGGTTCACCCGACAGGCCCGCGGCCAGATTCGTCACCAGCGAGATGCCCAGCACCTCCGCGCCGGCCTCGCGCGCGGCGATGGCCTCAAGCACGGTGGACATGCCGACCAGATCGCCGCCCATCACCCGGACCATATTGATCTCGGCGGGCGTCTCGTAGTGCGGGCCGGGGAACTGGACGTACACGCCCTCTTCGAGATCGGGGTCCACCTCCTTGCACAGGGCGCGCAGCCGCGGCGAGTAGAGGTCCGTGAGGTCCACGAAGTTCGCGCCGACGATCGGGGACGCCGCCGTCAGATTGATGTGATCACTGATCAGCACCGGCTGTCCTGGGCGCATCCCCTCGCGCAGCCCGCCGCAGCCGTTCGTCAGGACGACGGTCTTGCAGCCGGCGGCGACCGCCGTACGGACGCCGTGCGCGACGGCCGCGACGCCGCGGCCCTCGTAGTAGTGCGTACGGCCCAGGAAGACCAGCGCGCGCTTCTCGGCGATCACGTAGGAGCGGATCGACCCGCCGTGGCCGGCGACGGCCGGCGGGGGGAAGCCCGGCAGCTCGGTCACAGGGAACTCGGCCTCGGGTGCTCCCAGGGCGGCGACGGCGGGTGCCCAGCCGGAGCCCATCACCAGGGCGACGTCATGGGTCTCGGCGCCGGTGAGTTCGCGCAGGCGCACCGCGGCGGCGGAAGCGGCGGCGTGCGGGTCGGCGGATCCGTCGGCCGTGGCCGGGATAACAGATGCGTTCACGCCGAAGAGCGTAACCGCTCCGGCCCTACGCGCGTAGATGATCGAGCGTACGGTCTTCGGATCGTTGTGCTGTCGTTTCCGGCGAACATGCGGGTCAGCGGCCTGCCACGGCGGTGCCGGACGCCTCCGTGCGGGTGGGGTGCCGGTTCAGCACGCCCGCTTTCGCAGTTCCATCACATAGTCGTGCGGCGCCCCGGCGGACTCCGCCGCCTCGGCCAGCTCGCCGAGATAGCGCGCGGAGGGCAGCCCGCCCTCGTACCCGTTCAGGACGTACAGCCACGCCGGCTCCTTGCCGTCCAGCGTGTCCACGGCCACCCGCATCCGCCGGTATATGTCGAGACCGACACCCTCCCAGCGGTCCATCGAGTCCTCGTCCATCGGCGCGATGTCGTAGAGGGCCACGAAGACCTGGGACCGTGGCGCCTCCACGAGGGTGACCAGCGCACCCTCCCAGCCCATCTGCTCCCCGCCGAAGGTGAGCCGCCAGCCGTTGAGCCAGCCGGTGCCGCGCAGCGGGGAGTGCGGGGCGCGGCGGGACATCAGCCGCGCGTCGAGGTTGCCGGCGTACGCGGCGTAGAGCGACATGGGGACGAGGGTACGGGAGGGACACGCGTGCCCGGTGAACCCCGTGGGCGTGACCGCTCGCGGTTCGCCCGGCCGCGCGCGGCTCGGTCACGGCGCACGGGGAGGGACCCGGGGCGAAGCGACTTGAAGAGTGCGGGACAATGGCATACGTACTGCATCCTCCGGGGACCCCCCGGACTCCCGGCCGGGACGGCAGACGGGTCGGGTCGACAACGCGAGGCGGATTTTTTCGTGACCCGGATCGTGATCATCGGCGGCGGACCCGGCGGATACGAGGCGGCCCTGGTGGCCGCGCAGCTCGGCGCCGAGGTGAGCGTCGTGGACTGCGACGGCCTCGGCGGAGCCTCGGTGCTCACCGACTGCGTACCGTCCAAGACCCTCATCGCGACGGCCGAGGTGATGACCACCTTCGACTCCTCCTACGAGGAGCTGGGCATCATCGTCGCCGACGACACCCCGCCCCTCGAACAGGCAGCCCGCGTCGTCGGCGTGGACCTCGGCAAGGTCAACCGGCGGGTCAAGCGCCTCGCGCTCGCCCAGTCGCACGACATCACCGCCTCCGTCACCCGCGCCGGGGCCCGCGTGCTGCGCGGCCGGGGCCGGCTCGACGGCCGGCAGGCCACCGACGGCTCCCGCCAGGTGATCGTGACCTCGGCCGACGGCTCGGAGGAGTCGCTGACCGCCGACGCCGTGCTGATCGCGACCGGCGCGCACCCGCGCGAGATCCCCGACGCGCTCCCCGACGGCCAGCGCATCCTCAACTGGACGCAGGTGTACGACCTCACGGAGCTCCCCGAAGAGCTGATCGTGGTCGGATCCGGTGTCACCGGCGCCGAGTTCGCCGGCGCCTACCAGGCGCTCGGCTCGCGCGTCACGCTCGTCTCCTCCCGCGACCGCGTGCTGCCCGGCGAGGACCCGGACGCCGCCGCCGTACTGGAAGACGTCTTCCGGCGCCGGGGCATGAACGTGATGTCGCGCTCCCGCGCCTCCTCCGCCAAGCGCGTCGGCGAACGCGTCGAGGTGACGCTCGCCGACGGCCGCGTCATCTCCGGCACGCACTGCCTGATGGCGGTCGGCGCGATCCCGAACGCCGAGGGCATGGGCCTGGAGGAGGCCGGGGTCCGGGTCAAGGACTCGGGCCACATCTGGACCGACCGGGTGTCGCGTACGACCGCCCCCGGCGTCTACGCGGCGGGCGACGTCACCGGCATCTTCGCGCTCGCCTCGGTCGCGGCCATGCAGGGCCGTATCGCGATGTACCACTTCCTCGGCGACGCGGTCGCCCCGCTCGACCTCAAGACCGTGTCCTCCAACGTCTTCACCGACCCGGAGATCGCGACCGTCGGCTACAGCCAGGCGGACGTGGACAGCGGGAGGATCGACGCGCGGGTCGTGAAGCTGCCGCTGCTGCGCAACCCGCGCGCCAAGATGCAGGGCATCAGGGACGGCTTCGTCAAGATCTTCTGCCGGCCGGGCACCGGGATCGTCGTCGGCGGTGTGGTCGTGGCGCCGCGCGCCAGTGAGCTGATTCACCCGATCTCGATCGCGGTCGACAACAATATGACCGTCGAACAGATCGCAAACGCATTCACTGTGTACCCCTCTCTGTCGGGTTCGATCGCGGAAGTCGCGCGCCAGTTGCACAGCCGGAAGCAGGACGACGAGGGTTGACCCAGGTCACGGGCGTACGCGGGCCTCGGGGCGGCGCTCCTATACCACTTGGCACCACCCCGCAGGTAGACCTTCCGTATTTCGGCGCGAACCGCTGAATACAGACGGTTGTTGGGGTTACTGTCAGTTTCGTGTTCGCTGCAGAACGTCGCCAGTTAATCCTTGAAATGGTGCGCGCCAACGGAGCCGTGTCGCTCCGTGAGCTCGCCCGCGTCGTCCAGACCTCCGAAGTGACCGTACGGCGGGACGTGCGGGCACTGGAGGCCGAAGGACTCCTCGACCGCCGGCACGGCGGTGCGGTACTGCCGGGCGGATTCACGCGAGAATCCGGCTTTCCGCAAAAATCCCATCTCGCCACAGCGGAGAAGACGGCCATCGCCGATCTCGCCGCGAGCCTCGTCGAAGAAGGCGAAGCCGTGGTGGTCGGCGCGGGTACGACCACGCAGGAGCTGGCCCGCCGGCTCGCGCGGATCCCCGGACTGACCGTCGTCACCAACTCCCTGCTGGTCGCACAGGCGCTGGCCCATGCCAACAGGGTCGAAGTCGTCATGACCGGCGGCACGTTGCGCGGTTCCAACTACGCGCTGGTCGGCAGCGGTGCCGAGCAGTCGCTCCAAGGGCTGCGGGTCTCCCGGGCGTTCCTGTCCGGGAGCGGGCTCACCGCGGAGCGTGGTCTGTCGACCTCCAACATGCTGTCGGCCAGCGTCGATCGCGCGCTGGTGCAGGCGGCGGCAGAGGTCGTGGTGCTCGCCGACCACACCAAGCTGGGCACCGACACGATGTTCCAGACGGTCCCCACCGATGTGATCACCCGGCTGGTCACCGACGATCCGCCCGCGCACGACGACCGCGCGGCGACCGAACTCCAGGCCCTCGCCGACCAGGGCGTACAGATCACGGTGGCGGGCGCCACCGGGTCGGGGTCCGGCGGTCCGGGGAACGGCGAAGCGGTCCCGCCGGGGCGCCAGCCCCGGCGGGACACCCCCCTGCCTGGCCAGCGCCGTACGCACGGAGGCGCCGGGCCGGGACCGCAGGTGCCGCGCAGGGCGGCGTCGGCGGGGGCGCTCGCGGAGCAGCCGGGAGCGCGGGCGCGAGTGGCGGATCTGCGCCGCCGCTGAGGGGACGGCGGGCCGGAGGCGGGGCGGCGGGCCGGAGAGGCCGCTTACGCGGTGTGTCCGGCGGCGCCGTTCTCGTGGGGCCCCTTCAGGCCGGTCAGCGTCAGCGTCAGCAGCCGGTCGGCCAACTCCGGGTCGTCCGGCGCCTGTTCGGCGGCGAGCGCGATCGCGTTCGTCAGCTGCATCAGGTCGTCGATGGACGTGTCCGTCCGTACGGCCCCGGTCACCTGTGCCCGTACGAGCAGCTGCTCGCCCGCCGTACGGAGCCCCGCGCTGCACTGCGTCAGGGCGGAACTCCTGTCGTGCGAGGCCGACATGAGCGCGCGGGAGAGGCCGCGGTACTCACCCGCGTGCGTGATCAGCGCGCGCAGCCAGGCCACCAGCGCGTGGCAGGGCCGGTCGGAGTCGGCGAGTTCGCGCGAGCGGTCGAGCAGATCGGCGAGCGCTTCCTGGAAGACCGCGTTCATCAGGGCGTGGCGGGTCGGGAAGTGCCGGTACAGCGTGCCGATGCCGACCCCGGCGCGGCGGGCGACATCCTCCAGCGAGGCATCGGTGCCGTGCTCGGCGAACGCGGAACGCGCCTCGCCGAGCACCCGCTCGTAATTCCGCCGCGCGTCGGCGCGCATGGGCCGGGGCGGCGCGTCACTGGTGCTCGCCATCGCGGTCCTTCCTGTCGCTACGGAGCACGGGGCGGCCGTGTGAGGTGAGAGGCCCGTGCGGTCGCCGGGGCCTGTGCGCTCCCTGCGGTCTGTGTGGTCTCCAGGATGCCACTGCTGACCGGGTCTCTCGGGCTGAACGCCGGTTCAGCCGCCACTCCCGGGACGGCGCACAACGGCCCCGCCGGTTCCGCCCGGCGGGGCCGTTGGGACGAGCGAGGGTCAGTCCTTGATCTCGCAGATGGTGGCGCCGGAGGTGAGAGAGGCGCCGATCTCGGCGGTGAGGCCCTTGATGGTGCCGGAACGGTGGGCGTTGAGGGGCTGTTCCATCTTCATGGCTTCGAGTACGACGACGAGGTCGCCCTCCTCGACCTGCTGGCCCTCCTCGACCGCGACCTTGACGATCGTGCCCTGCATGGGCGAGGCGAGGGTGTCGCCGGACGCCGCGGAGCCGGCCTTCTTCGTGGCGCGGCGCTTGGGGCGGGCGCCGGCGGCGAGGCCCGTGCGGGCCAGGCTCATGCCGAGGCTGGAGGGCAGCGAGACCTCAAGGCGCTTGCCTCCGACCTCCACGACGACCGTCTCGCGGCCGGGTTCGTCGTCGGTGTCGGTGTCGGCGGGGGTGGTGAAGGCGGGGATGGTGTTGACGAACTCGGTCTCGATCCAGCGGGTGTGGACCGTGAACGGGTCGGCGGTGAACGCCGGGTCGACCACGACCGCGCGGTGGAAGGGGATCGCGGTGGCCATGCCCTCGACCTGGAACTCGCCCAGCGCACGCGCGGCGCGCTGAAGGGCCTGCTCCCGGGTGGCGCCGGTGATGACCAGCTTCGCGAGGAGGGAGTCCCAGGCGGGGCCGATGACGCTCCCCGTCTCCACTCCGGCGTCCAGGCGTACGCCGGGGCCGGTCGGGGGGCGGAAGAGGGTGACGGTGCCGGGTGCGGGCAGGAAGCCGCGGCCCGGGTCCTCGCCGTTGATACGGAACTCGATCGAGTGGCCGCGGACCGGCGGGTCGTCGTAGCCGAGCTTCTCGCCGTCGGCGATGCGGAACATCTCGCGTACGAGGTCGATGCCGGTGACCTCTTCGGTGACCGGGTGTTCCACCTGGAGACGGGTGTTGACCTCCAGGAAGGAGATGGTGCCGTCGGTCCCGACGAGGAACTCCACCGTGCCCGCGCCGATGTAGCCGGCTTCCTTCAGGATCGCCTTCGACGCCGCGTACAGCTGCTCGTTCTGTTCCTTCGACAGGAACGGGGCGGGGGCCTCCTCGACGAGCTTCTGGTGGCGGCGCTGCAACGAGCAGTCGCGGGTGGAGACCACGACGACGTTGCCGTGCGCGTCGGCCAGGCACTGGGTTTCCACGTGCCGCGGTTTGTCGAGGTAGCGCTCGACGAAGCACTCGCCGCGCCCGAACGCCGCGACCGCCTCGCGCACCGCCGAGTCGTACAGCTCCGGTACTTCCTCCAGGGTGCGGGCGACCTTCAGGCCGCGCCCGCCGCCGCCGAACGCCGCCTTGATCGCGATCGGCAGCCCGTGCTCCTTGGCGAACGCGACCACCTCATCCGCACCCGCCACCGGGTCGGGGGTGCCCGCGACCAGCGGGGCACCGGCGCGCTGCGCGATGTGCCGGGCGGCGACCTTGTCGCCCAGGTCGCGGATCGCCTGCGGCGGCGGGCCGATCCAGGTCAGCCCCGCGTCCAGCACCGCCTGCGCGAACTCCGCGTTCTCCGACAGGAACCCGTACCCGGGGTGCACCGCGTCCGCACCCGAGTCCTTCGCCGCCTGAAGAACCTTTCCCACATCCAGATAACTCGCCGCCGGGGTGTCCCCACCCAGCGCGAACGCCTCATCGGCCGCCCGCACATGCGACGCATCCCGGTCCGGGTCCGCATACACAGCCACCGAGCCGATCCCGGCATCCCGGCACGCACGAGCAACACGGACAGCGATTTCGCCACGATTGGCGATGAGCACCTTGCGCACGATGGCTCCCTCCTGGAAACAAGCTGAGTTTAGGGACTGCCGACACGACTCATCGACCCGTCCCCAGTGGTGAGCTTGCCCACACGCAGTGTGATCCGAGGCCCGCTCAAGTCGCGAAATCCCTTGTGACGCAAGGGTACGCCGGGACTTTCAACCGCACAGTAATCGCCGTAAGTGGCCAAGGTCTCTGTCAGAGCGCCCCGGCGCGTCTCACTATTCTTTGTGGAGTTTCCACTAACGCCTACCGGATTCTTTGCCTCTGCCCAGGCCCTTGTCCGGAGGTTTACCGGTGAGTAGCCTTCCCGATGCCGTACGTACTTCGGGTAACAGGGGAAAAGGTGGACGCCATGGTGCGCAGACCGGTGGCCTGGGTGGCCGCGATGGTGCTGCTCGTGGAAGCTGTCGGCTTCGTTTTCGTCAACGGTCTGATGGCCACCGTTGTCGACAACCAGCAGATGTCACTCGCCGGACTCGACCCGGACGCCATGTCCACCGGCGCCTGGTCGGCGGGCGGCGCGCTCGGACTCTATCTGGTCGGGTGCGCGGTCCTGCTGGTGCACGCGGGGATAACGGACACGGGCTTCGGCCGGGTCGCGAAGCCGGTCCTGATCTGCTGCGCGGTCCTGCACGGGGCGCTCGGCGCGCTGGCGGTGGGCCTGGTGGGCTGGACGGCGTTCGTGTTCATGATGGTCGTTCTGGGGCTGATAGTGCTGACGCTCGTCGCGTACGGCGAGCAGCGGGAACCGGCCGCCAAAACCGCCGGGCCAGCCGGGCCCGCCGACGCCGCTCCGGTCGAGCCCGGCCCGTCGGCCGTCTGAACGCTCCCGGGACCAGGACCAGGACCAGGACCGGGCGCGGGTGGCGCGGGCCCTCACGCCCAGAGATCGGTGATCGTGACGCCGTGCTCGGCCAGCAGCGTGCGCAGCAGCGGCATCGAGAGTCCGAGCACGTTCCCGTGGTTGCCGTCGATCGCGTCGACGAACGGCGCCGAGCGGCCGTCCAGCGTGAACGCCCCTGCCACGTAAAGGGGTTCACCCGACGCGACGTACGCCGCGATCTCCGCGTCCGTCGGCTCCCCGAAGCGCACCGTGGTCGAGCCGGTCTCCGAGACGCCGCGGCCGGTGACCGTGTCGATGACGCAGTGCCCGGTCCGCAGCACGCCCGACCGGCCGCGCATCGCCTTCCAACGGGCCGTGGCCTCCTCGGCGTCGGCGGGCTTGCCGTGCGCCTCGCCGTCCAGCTCCAGCACCGAGTCGCAGCCGACGACCAGCGCGCCGGCCGCTTCCGGCAGCGCGGCGACGGCGGCGGCCTTGGCCTCGGCAAGTACCCGCGCCAGGGCGGCGGGTGTGGCCGCGGACAGCGCGTCCTCGTCGACCCCGCTGACGATGACGTCGGGCGCGAGGCCGGCCTGCTTCAGCAGGCTGAGGCGGGCGGGAGACGCGGAGGCGAGGACGAGGCGGCGGCGGTGATCGGTCATGACCAGCAGGGTAGTCACCCGGGGGCCGTCTCCCGGAAGGGGCCGGGGCCGACCCGGCGCACCAGGGTCGTCAGCGGACGCCGGAGACGATCATCGCCAGGACCATGGCCAGCGCGAGGACGACACCGGCGCGGCGCATCATCGCCTGCATGTCCCGCATTTCCTTGGGAGGTTCGTCCTCGGGGTCCGACCAGAGCATGCACCGATCCTGCGCGCGCGGCGGCGGGAACGCCTGAGTACCCGTACTCAAGCGGCCCCGCCCGGTCGGGCTCGCCCAGGCCGTGTCTTCGAAGTCCCGCCTGGCCCGCGACGCCTGGCACGGCACCTCGCTTCGTTGTCGGAGT
>NZ_JBHXRX010000108.1:0-15641 GCF_042714995.1 Streptomyces sp. NPDC058665 | reverse complement strand
CCGGACCCTCGCCCTGCCCCAACCCCGAAAAGACCGCACCACACAAACGCGGAGTCCCCGTCAGCGAACCGACGAGGACTCATGAACGATCGAGGCTAACGACTCAGGACACTAGTTCGGATAAGCTTGCGTCAGGTGTTCACTTCTCCGACCTGATCCGGCTCAACGGCCTTACCTTGAAGAGATTCGTGACAATCTCAACGCACGTATTGCCGAAGCCGAACGTGAAGGCTGGCTCGGCGAATTTGACTGCCTCCGGATCAGTCTGGCCGGCGCTGAACAGAAGCTTGCTCAGATGGACGAGCTTGCCGCCGGTTCGTCTGCGGTCCCGCTGGGGATGCCCCGCTTCATCGACAGCGCTGGCCGCGCAGACGGCTAGTTCAGAGAAGTCGACACTCGCGGCCTGCCCCTGCTGGTCATGGTCACCTCGGCCTCGCTCACCGACCGCGACGCCGCCAAGGAACTCCTCTTCCGCCTGCGCCTGATGCACCCCGAGATCACCATCGTCTGGGCGGGCTCCGCCTATGCCGGGAAGCTCGTGACCTGGGCAAAGAAGTATCTCAACCTCACGATCAAGACCGTGAGCCGTCCCAAGGACGCCTCCGGGTTTATCGTGCTGCCCCGCCGCTGGGTTGTCGAACGAACGTGGGCCTGGATGATGCACGCCCGCCGGCACGCGCGCGATTATGAACGGCTCGTCCAGCACTGCGAAACCTTGATCACCTGGGCAGCCATCACCCTCATGACCAGGCGTCTCACCCGAAGCGGCCGGACCAGTAAGCAAGGGCGCTGACCAGCCGAACCGTCAGCCCATCTCCCGCCGAGGGAAGAAGCGCCGCCGCAGTCGATCGCCGACTTCACCTACCACAATCACCAGCACAGCCCTCGCCGCACACCCCGCGAGGTCTGCGGGCTGACCGAGAACCTTGGTCAAAAACCAAAAGGCCACGGTAATAGCCGCCCACCACATAACCCACAGGCTGATCGCGGACCACCAGCGCCGTCTCTTCACGGCGTCAAGGTACGTGTCTCTTCCTCTGATCTGCGCGGCCAGGGATCAGAAGAGATACTTCTTCAGCGCTTGACGACCACGGTGTCGGCGGCCTTGTCGTGAAGACACTGCCTCAGTGGCTTGTCCCAGGTGCAGAAGAGACTGTCGATGAAATTGAGGACGGGAATGAACTGCATGGCCACATGGGCCAGGTGGCGACCCAACGCCCGCCAGTAGGAAAGAGGACTTCCGTTCAACTCCCGAACAACGCGGATGCGCAAGACGACCTTCCCGAGTGTCCCTCCCCACAGGTACGTGAAGAGAGGCGAGTAGCCGAAGATCAGCACGACCCAGATGGCGGGGTGAAAGATGTCTTCCACTGTGGAGGGGCTGTACGCCGCCTCACCGATGGTGACGACGCCGGTGATGAAGCCGGCACAGATAGCCAGGTCGATAATGACAGCAGCTAGCCGGGCCCACTGACTGGCCAGGGCACGCCCGTGAGTGGGGAAGACGGGCGGAGAGACAGGGATCCCCTCGCCGAGCGGTATTCGCCCGCTGTCTCCCCTGCCATCACGGTAAGGACTTCCGGGTTTTCCCAGGTCCGTATGACGATCTTCCGGTTTAGCCATGATGTCCCCCGCCGTACGCCGCGTGCGGCCATTCTCCTACAGTCCGCAGTACTTCTGCCCCAACAACAAGTGGCATAGGCCAAGTTGTTGCCACGATCCGTCCAAAACTACGCAGAGCCAGAGCCTTGGTTCAAAAACAGGTACTGAGCTTGTCGTTTATGGTCCGGCGTCGAACGTGGCTCGAACTTGGTCGGCTTTTTCGCAGTTCAGCGGACACGTAGGCGGCCTTCGTCTGATCCTGTGCTCCGTCACAGAGTGGATCAGCGCGAAGGCCGTGGTCGTGAGTTTGGTGCATCAGGGCGTCCTGCGGGATGCGTTCGCGGAAGTGTCACACTTCCGGTCGGAGCTGTACGCGTGCCTGACCGCGCGGGGCGACGCGTTGTTCGAGTTATGTGACGCGCTGCTGTGCACGGACGGGCCGGTGCGGACGCTGGTTGATCTCGCGCTCGCGCCCGAGCACCGCCGTGGTCACGGGGCTCTGTACGGCGGGATCAACCAGGGCCGGATCGATGTCGCCCGGCCGCGCCGGGCCCTGGCTGGGGTGCCGTTGCCGAGGGCGGCGGATGGTCGGCTCGTGCTGGCGGTGGATGTCTCGCCGTGGCTGCGGCCGGACGCCAACACGTGTGCTGACCGGGCCTTTTGCCACACGTTCGGCCGGGGTGAGGGCAAGCACCAGATGGTGCCCGGGTGGCCGTACTCGGTGGTGGCCGCGCTGGAGACCGGCCCGCCCGTCCTGGACGGCGGTGCTGGACGCGGTCCGCCTTCAGCCCGGCGCCGACGTCGCCGCCGTGACCACGGTCCAGATCCGCGAGGTCCTCGAGCGGCTGATCGCCGCCGACCAGTGGCGGCCGGGAGACCCGGCGGTCCTGGTCGTGCTGGACGCCGGATACGACGCTCCGCGCATCGCCCACCTGCTGGCCGGGTTGCCCGTCGAGATCCTCGGTCGGCTCCGTTCAGACCGGGTGATGCGAAGGCCGACACCCTCCCGCGAAGAGTTCTTCCTGGCCAACCCCAAGGGTGGCCGGCCGCCCAAGCACGGCAGCGAGTTCGTCTTCGGTGACACCGCAACCTGGGGCGCCGAGCAGGCCGTGACGATCACGGACACCCGGCTCTACGGGAAAGCGACCGCGCAGGCGTGGGACCGGCTGCACCCGCGGCTGACCCAACGGGCTGCGTGGCTCGACCATGACGGACCGCTGCCCGTCATCGAGGGCACCGTCATCCGCCTGGTCGTGGAGAAACTGCCCAGCGGCGGGGTCAACAAGCCGGTATGGCTGTGGTGGTCGGGCACCGGCGCTGCTGAGGCAGACGTCGACCGCTGCTGGCATTCCTTCCTCCGTCGCTTCGACATCGAGCACACATTTCGGCTGTTCAAGCAGACCCTCGGGTGGACTAAGCCCCGGCTTCGCAGCTCGGAAGCGGCCGACCGATGGACCTGGCTGGTTATCGCGGCCCACGCCCGCCCGCTGGCCACCGGCCTCCAGCGCCCCTGGGAGAAACCGGCCCCGCCGAACAAACTCACGCCCGCCCGAGTCCGCAGAAGGTTCAGAAACCTACGCGCAAAGACCGGCTCACCGGCCGGCGCACCACGCTGCCGGCACGAAGCCCCGGCGCGGGACGCTGCCTCTACCCCGGATCTGAACCCTTCGCACCTTCGGATCGAATGGGGCAGCATCGTGTGACGCGACTGCCGCCACGACCAAGGGGATGGGTTGTTCATCTTTGTCGTGCCGGCCCTGGTGCTGTTCGTCCTGGCCATCATCTGGGCCGTCCTCGGAGTGCACGGTCTGCTTCTTGGCCGCATGCCCGGCCACTGGCTCCCGCAGCGAGTGAGGCAGCCCAGGCTCTGGGGAGCGGGCGCCCTGCTGATACTGGTCAGCGGGAACGTGAACTCACCATCGCTTCTCACCGTGGGAATCGGCCTCGTCGTACTAGGACATGTCGTGAAGCCCACCCAGTGACTTCGTTGACCGGGCCCCCTCCCGAAGGTGAACGACAAGCTCAGTGCCTGTTTCTGAGCTGTTCACGACATGACGACGTCGTGGGTTTCGGTGTTTGCCCCGCTCAGAATTCAAACGGAGGGGTTTACGTGCGGAGATAGCCCCGGAGCCTTATCTCTGGCCCCGGCCGCAAACCAACCGCGGGGGTATCTTCCGGGCGTTCGGGTCTGGCAGTTCGGAGCCCGACAGTTGGTTCGGCCTTGACCTTGAGTGCACTTCAACTGCCAGCATCGGGGCAACGGAGGGAAAAGGAGTGCAGATGGAGACTCGTCAGCTGGGCAGTTCGGGGCCTGCCGTGTCCCGGTTCGCGTTCGGGGCGATGACGTTCGGCGGTGACACGGACGAGGCGGCGGCCCACGAGATGCTCGATGTGTACGCCGATGCGGGCGGCACGCTGATCGATACGGCCGACAACTACGGGAGCGGCACGTCGGAGCGCATCGTCGGCCGGTGGCTGAGCTCGCGGCCGGGCGTGCGCGAGCGCGTCCTTCTCGCGACCAAGGGCCGTTTCGGATACCCGGGCGCGAGCCTGACACCGGCGTATCTGCGCGGTGCGATCGACGCCAGCGTCTCCCGGCTCGGCGTCGACCAGGTCGACCTCTACCAGTTGCACGGCCCGGACGACGAGCACCGGGTCGACGAGGTCGTCGAGTTTCTCACCGAGATCGTCGCCGCGGGCAAGGCCCGCCACGTCGGCGTCAGCAATTTCGCCGGGTGGCAGGTCGCCAAGCTCGCACGGCTGCTGGAGGAGCGGGGCGGCCCGCCGCTGGTCTCCCACCAGATCCAGTACAACCTGCTGGCCAGGGCGGTCGAGTGGGAGGTCGTTCCGGCCGGTGTGGACGCCGGCCTGGGCACGCTGCTGTACGGCCCGCTGGCCCAGGGGTGGCTCACCGGGAAGTACCGGCGCGACCAGCAGCCACCGGCCGGCACACGGGTCGCCCACGCCGGGGACCAGACCAGTGAAGCGTGGCACCGACGGAACACCGAGGAAGTCTGGTCCGTCATCGAAGTACTCCGCGACGTCGCGCACGCGCACGGCGTGACGCCCGGCCAGGCGGCCCTGGCGTGGGTCGCCGACCGCCCGGACGTCACCGCGCCGATCGTTGGCGCGCGTACCGTCGCGCAGCTGCGCGAGTCGCTTGCCGCGGCCGCACTGCACCTTGACGAGAAGGCGGTTGCCCGACTGACCGAAGTCAGCGCGCCGCTGACGCCGAACTACCCGTACCAGATGATCGAACGGATCGCTGGTTGGCACGGCTGATATCCGCCGCGGATTCGTAGCCTGGGGCCAGGGAGCAGCAAAGTAGCTCCTGCGGCGTCGTGATCGTCGTCATGCGCTCGCCAGTTCGGCGGCGGTCTGGTCATCGTGTTCGCCCAGTATCCTCGCCGGCGTCGTAGAAGCGGGTCTCGCCGTCGGCGTTCTTCTTCAGCACCTTCATGGCGTCCATCACCGGCCGGCCTGCTTTTCGGCTGGTGTCAGAGCTAGGATTCCGGGGCCGAGATCGGCTGATCGGCTGCTGCCGGGCCGGCTTCGCTTACGGATTGGGCGACGAAGCTGTCATGGTGGCGCGAGAATTGAGCCGGTGTGAGGGCACGGTGACCTGTTGGTCGGAGGGCTGCTGACCGTCAGGGCCGAGAGGATCAGTCCCGCTGTCCTTCGCGCGAGGCCGGCTGATCGGTCCTGGGGGCCGTTCGGCTGATGATTCGTCTGGTCAGGAGGGTGACCGCCACCCAGCCCATCCGGGCCTGTACCGCGCTCAGTCACACCTCTGCCGAGGAGCTGTAGTTGTCACCGACGGTACCGAATAGCCTGCGAAGGAACCAGGTCGAAGCGGCCGGGCTGTCCCCAGAGAGGCGCCGCAGTTGTCACACACAACCGATCGCCGGTCTTCCTGTCACCCGGGCGCAGTGTGACCCGCGACGACCTCATCGCCATGCTCCGCGATCAGACCCCGGCATGCGGACCCGCACGCGACGTCTTGATCGCCGGGGGTGACTTCGTCGTCTGGGACGGCCTGGTCCCCGCCAACCGGCACGCGGGCGTCTTCCGGGGTCGTATGCACCACTCCCTGAGGCGTGGCCACACGATCGACGGCCTTGCCGTCAGCATCGGCATCCTCAAGCGGGCCGGGGAAGAGCCGCTTCGTACCGGAAGCATCGCCTCAGTGGACAAGTCGTCGGTGTTCACGATCTTCCTGAACTCCACAGCGACAGTAGTGGTGGCCTGCTGCGGCGGGCGCCGACCCGCCACCATGGAGGCGGCCGACGCCCCCGAGTGACACCAAGCCTGTCTTTGTGCCAACCACTGTGCTTCGGCTCAACACCGGGAATTCCGTGGTCACTGTTTTCCCCGAACTCAGTAGTCGGGATCCAAATAGTCGATTTCATTGATTTCGACGTCTGACAGTCCCAGAGCGCGGCCGCCGCCGTCCTGGAAACAGACCTCCTTGAATCCTTCGGCGATGATTCCGGGCATCCGCTGGTCGCTGGCACCGGCGTTGCGGGCGTCGAAGAGGCGCTGTGCGTACGTCGCTGGGAGGTGCACGGTGAGTCGCCGGAACCGTCCGTCGTCGGTGCTGCCGACCGCCGCGGTGTAACCGAACCTTGCCCTGGTCTCGATGACAATCCCGCTGGTGGCGGCGGCCTGCTTCTGTCGGCGGTGACCCGGATCTCCTGGGCGACGGCCTTGGCGCTGCCGAACTGCTTGAGCAGGTAGCCGATCTGCCCCTTCAACGTTTTCGGCGGCTCGCGGGTGAAGGATTCCCGGTCGGCGCGCTCGATCGCGTCCTCGATCTCCCCCACCGTCCACTCCCCTCGTCCAGGACGGCGTCGCCGCCCCCGAGGGGACTCCGGAGGGGCAATGAACAGGGAGCCCTCGCGATGTTCTCTCCCCCAACTGGGGGAGAGAGTTCCCCTGCGTAGGGGAACTCCCCGGCATCGTCCCCCGATGTACTGGAGGCCGTTGACACCGGAAAGGAATCGTATGCGCCCCTTCACGCGACGACGTCTGCTCACCAGCGCCGCATCGACGGCCGCGATGGCCTCCGTGGCGGGCCTGGCCGCCATGCCCGCACACGCCGTGGGCCGGACCCGCGCCACGGCCGACGACACACTGGACACCCTGCGCGAGCTTCCCGGCCTGCGGGTCATCGAGGAGCGGCCAGGTGCCGAGCCGGGCTACCGCTTCTTCGTGCTCGGCATGGCCCAGCCGGTCGACCACGACGACCCCGGGGCCGGGACGTTCGAGCAGCGCCTCACCCTGCTCCACACCGCCGCCAACCAGCCCACCGTCCTGTTCAGCACCGGTTACCAAGTGCCGCTCCAGCCACGGCGGACCGAACCGGCCATCCTTCTCGGCGGAAACCAGATCGGCGTCGAGCACCGCTTCTTCGGCACCTCGCGTCCGGCAACTCCCGACCTCAGCCACCTGACGATCCGCCAAGCTGCCGACGACCACCACCGTGTGGTCCAGCTCTTCCGCCGGCTGTACCCCGGCGCGTGGATCTCCACCGGCGGCAGTAAGGGCGGCATGGCCAGCGTGTACCACCGCCGCTTCCACCCCCACGACGTCGACGGCACCGTCGCCTACTCCGCCCCCAACAACATCGACGACCGTGAGGACTCCGCCTACCTGCGGTTCTTCGAGCACGTGGGCACAGCCGCCGCCCGCGACGCCCTGAAGACGGCACAGGGGCACATGCTGCTGCGCCGGGCGGACCTGCTCGCCCGCTACGAGGCCTGGGCAGCCGCCACCAATGACACCTTCCGCATCATCGGCAGCGCCGACAAGGCACTGGAGATCGCGATCCTGAGGGTGCCGTTCATGTTCTGGCAGAACCAGACCGTCGAGGACGCCGTCTCAATTCCCGGCCCGGACACCTCCACCGACGCGCTGTACGCGTGGTTGGACCAGACGGCCGCCCTGCCCGTCTACGCGGACTCCGTGGCCCGGGACTTCATCCCCTACTGGTATCAACTCGGCACGCAGATGGGCTATCTGAACGTTCCGGTCGGCCATCTGGACGGGCTCCTGCGCTACCCCGACGCCATCGAACCTCGCAGCTTCGTACCGCGAGACGTCCCGATGCGGCTCGACGCCGCGGCCATGCCCGACATAGACCGCTGGGTACGAGGGCGTGCCGACCGGCTGCTCTTCGTCAACGGCACCCAGGACCCATCCGTCGCCGAGCCCTTCCGACCCTGCCGCCGCGACACGCGCGTGCTGTGGGTGCCGGGCGGCAACCATCACGTCACGATCGCGAACTTGTCCCTCGCCGACCGCGCCGAGGCTGTCACAGCGCTCCGCCGATGGGCCGAGCGGGCTGAACCACAGCGTCGGAAGCGCGAAACCACGTCCGTCACCAGCGGCGCCCGCCCCCGCCGGCTTCGCAACGGAGTCGGCTGACCGACGTCCGACCGTCAGCGAAGCGCCGATCCCGGTGCAGGACGTTCCGGCCGCCGGACGGCGAGGAAGCGCCATGTCGTCGGTGCGTCCGCCGCCGGTGTGTGCTCGTACGTCGCCGACGAGGAGGTCGTCGGGTGGAGCTCTGCCGTACGGGATCTCCTCCACCACGTCCGGCCACGAACCCAGCTCCCCTCCCCCGCACTGCCTGTCGCTGACGAGAGCCGCACCGGGTACGAGCGAAGCACGTTCCGCCATTGGACCGACGCCGACAAGGACGGGTGCAATACCAGCAAGGAGACCATCCTGGCGGAGGCCGTGATCGCACCGCAGGTGAAACGCGGAGGCGTGCAACGCCCAGGGCCCACCCGGCGGCGCATTGCGCGGTGCCCGGTGCCGTTAACCGGCGAGGCTGAACGCTCCGCCTGCGGCGATCAGCGAAACGTTGCTGAGGCTGTTGACGGGTGTGGAGAGCGCCGTGCGGTCGACGGCGATGCCGTCGCCGATCTGGCCGTTGTTTTAGCCCACGGCGCTGACCTTCCCGTCGAACGTCATCAGGATGCGCGCCTCGCGGATCGCGCGGCTCTGAGTCTCGATGCGCCGTCCGGATCCGGCACGACACGTACAACTGTCCGGGGCCGGTATGTGTCTAGGGGTTACAGGTGGCCGTTCCACTGAAAGACGCCTCCCGTTCAGCGATGTCCCGACAGAGGAATCCGCCAATGCCGACCCCGCCGTACCAACGCCGCGTCTCCCGCTCCGCCGTCGCCGCCCTCGGTGCCGTCGGGCTTGTCGCGCTGGGCGCCGCTCCCGCTGCCGTGGGCGACGAGGCGCCGCCCTCTCTGGCCCTCGGAGACATCAAGCCGATCACTGGAGTGAAACCGGGGAGCCCGGTCGATCTGCCGGTCACCGTCGTGAACAACGGCACCACGACCGTCGAGAAGCTGTGGATCAAGTACACCGCCACCCGGGGTCTCGCCTTCCCGGAGGTTCCCTCCAACTGCCAGAAGCAGTACGTCGGTGCGTACGACGAGATGCCCGAGCGGTGGATCGCGATATGCGCGTTCGACAAGGCGGTGAAGCCGGGCGTCGCCTATACGCCCCAGAAGCCGTTCGCCGTCAAGGCCGAGAAGCACGCCTTCGACGACGAGATGTGGGTGACCGTCACGGATTACGAGCCGTCACCGGACGAGAACAGCACCCCGACCCCCGGCACCGCACCGGAGATCGAACTGATCGAGTCGCCGACCGGGGGCACGGGGTCTACCGACCGGTTCAGGGTGCCCGTCACGTCGGTCAACACGGCCGACTACGAGGTGACGGGCGCGGCGTTGCGGGGGAAGCCCGGCGACACGGTGACGATGAAGGTGACTTTCACCAACACCGGCCCTGGCTGGGTCTGGTCGAAGCCGGGGACTCCGTGGACTTCCGTCCTGGTCACGCTCCCCGCCGGAACGTCGGTCGTCAAGCCCGACTTCTACTGCAAGGCCAAGGGCAAGGTGTATAACTGCGGCCTCACGACCCGCCCGCAGGAACACCTCGAGACGGCGGCCTTCACCTTCAAGTTGAAGATCGACAAGAAGGTGGCGGGTGCCAAGGGCTCGGTGGCGTTGAGCAACCGGAAACTGCCGTTCGACCCCGACAAGGCCAACGACACGGCCCCCATCACGCTGGAGGTCACCGGCGGGGAGCCAGGCACGACGGGCGGTACGGTCGGCGGCTCCGGCTCGACCGGCGGATCAAGCGGCGGCTCCACCGGCGGGCCGTCGGCCGGCGGTACCGGTACGGCCACAACCGCCGGCAACCTCGCGGCGACCGGCTCCTCCTCCGCCACACTCCCGATCGCGGGCGCCGCCGCCGCAGCGGTCGTCACAGGCGCAGGCACCATCCTCGTCGTACGCCGCCGGGCGCGGCACGACAGCTGACGGACTGACGACGCACCCCGTGCTCCCCGCCTGAGCGGGACACTACTGGGTCCCTCGCAGTACGACGGCGCGGCGGTCGCCTCTCGCGTACCCTCCGCGTGGCCGCCCGCCCCCGCCGCTGTGGTACAGCTCGCCCCGGTCACTCCGCAGGATAGATGTCCCCGGCCGCCATCATGCTCTCCTGCTCGCAGTCGAACTCCAACTGCCGGGCTTTGCGCTCCAGACGCCCGCGCTCCTCAGGGTCGCTGGTCCGTCTAGCCTCCGCTTTCGCAGCAACGGCCGCTTCGCGCATTTGCCGGACGTGGCGCCGCGATTCGCCTCTCTCGTTCATGATCGAGCCTCGCCTCATCACCGAAACGTGTCCCTTCCAGGGAAACAGGCCCGGCGGCCGAACGCCACCCGGGGTGACGATCATCCCCGCGCCCGCAGGGACGATTCCGGCAAGTCCGCGTTCACGGACACCTTGACGAACTGCTCCCCGCCCGCACGGGTTGGTACCCCGAGCAGTGGGTAGCCGCTTTCAAAGAGCGCCATAACGGCGCGCAACCAACCTGTTCTGCGGGTAGTAGATGCTCGTCAGCGCAGTACCCGGGTGCTCGTTGAACAGGGTGGTTCTCAAGTGCGCTGCGGGCCTCGTCCACGGCCCTGTAGGCATTCTCCAGCTTTTCTCGGGGATGGACTCGGGGCCTTGGCGGGTATAGGCGTTGCTGAGTTGCACAGAGAGGTGGAGGAGTTCGTTTCGGATGGCGGCCATTTGAGTAGTTCCATCGTCCACTCTCGCTGCTCGACGGTGTCTGGGACGGCGATCCCGCGAGCTCGTTCGATCTGGTGCCAGGAGGTGTCGGGATCGACGCCGTTGAGGATGAGGAGTGCGGCGGCGAGGAGGGATGAACGTCCAATGCCGGCTCGGCAGTGGGCGACGACGTGTGCGCCTTCGTGCAGCTGTTCGGCGAGTCTGTGCAGGGTGGGCAGGATGGTGGTGAGGTGGGGGACGGTGCGGTCGGGGATGGGTATGGCGACGAACTGCAGCCCGGCCGTGATGGCTGCCCGGGATTCGTCTGCGAGGCCGAGTTCGTCGAGTTCGGGGCCGGTGAGCGCACAGACCAAGACGTCGACGCCGCAGTTTTTCAGCGCGGCCATCTCGTCTTCGAGCCAGTCATTGCCACGGGGTCTGGCCATGGTGCTCAGTCGTCCCGGGCCGGAGAAGTCGATGGTGAAGAGGTCGGGTCGCATGTCAGCAGCACTTTCGTTCAGTGGGGTCAGGTGATGGTCGGACGGTCAGTGGCAGGGGTCGGCCGAGTTCGGCGCGGAGCTCGTTCGGGGTCGGGCCCGCTGGGGTGGCCACCTCTGCGAGGCGCTCGAGAAGGCGGTCGAGGGCGCTCTGGCACGTCGACGGCGGCGCGTTCCTCTTCGGTGAGCGGAATACTCACGAGCATGCGCTGCAAGTTGGCCTTGGCTTCGACGAGTTGGGATCTCGTCGATTCCTTGGGCGTGTAGAAGTCGCAGCGGACGCAGGCCATCCGGTGCCGGCACTGTTCGAAGAACGAGTAGGAACACAGCCCGTGACCGAGATCGTAGTACTGCCATGGTTCACCGTTGGCCGCGGCTCCGGAGGTGATGGCGTCGCGGTCGAGAAGGACCCTCTAGCTGGTGACGCCCTTCACGGGAGCGAGCCGGTATACGCCAGAATCCTGCCGCGAGGGTCAGCCTCCAGCACCGTGGCCCTCGGCAGGTGATCCGACAGCGCTGCCATCACCGTATTTCAGAGGGACACCCGTGCTGTTCCGCCGGCGGAGAACAGCGGACCGACCGGGCTCGACGATCACTACAGTCCAGTCTCATGACGACGATCACGACGCGTACGGTCGAGTACCCGGCCGACGGTTTGACGATGATCGGGCACCTCGCGCTCCCTGCCGGTGTCGACCGCCGGCCCGCGGTGCTGCTCGGACCAGAGGGCATGGGGCTCAGCGACGTCGAGCGCCGCCGGGCCGATGCTCTCGCCGAGCTGGGATACGTAGCGCTGGCCTTCGACCTTCACGGCGGGCACTATCTGGGTGACCCCGAGGAGATGCTGGCCCGTTGCATGCCGCTGCTCGCCGACCCCGACCGGATGCGGGGCATCGGCCATGCGGCGCTCGACGTGTTGCGCGCCGAACCGCGGACCGACCCCGACCGGATCGCCGCCATCGGCTACGGCACCGGAGGCGCCGTCGCGCTGGAACTCGGGCGCGACGGCGTCAACCTGCGCGCGATCGGCACAGTCAACGCACTGACCACGGGCCGACCGGGCGAGGCCGCGCGCATCGGGTGCCCGGTGTGGGCCGGGGTCGGGTCGGAAGACCCGATCATGCCGCCCGCGCAACGGGACGCGTTCACCGCCGAGATGCAGGCCGCGGGCGTCGACTGGCGCCTCGCGGTCTACGGCGGCGCCTTGCACGCCTTCCACCACCCGCCGGTCGACCACCCCACGGTCCCCGGCGTCGGCTACCACCCACAGCACGCGCAGCGCGCCTGGCACGACGTTATCGACCTGCTCACCGAGTGCCTGCCCGTAACGGGGTGATCTGGGGACATGACCCAGGCAAACAGCCTGGCGCCAGGTTTGGTCCGCGTCGGACACTCACAGTCCCCTCCCCTCAAGTCCGCACAGCAGAAGCACATTAGGGCGGATGCTCGATCGCGGAAACGCGTTCGCAACTGCCGTGGTAGGTACCGGATTTACTGCGGCCGCGAGGTTGACCCCGTGTACGGTGACCGCGTTTCTGTTCAGTCACATGGTGAAGAGGAAGCCGAGCGCGTCGCAGTGGCTTGGCGGGCTGTGACCGACTGGCTTGCCGAGCATGCCCACACTTCGTACGCCTCCCTCCTGCCACCCGCGACGGACGAAGAGCTCGCCACCGCCGACTCCCAGCTCAGGCAGCACCTCGGGGTCGGGCTGCCCGTGGAGCTGGGCGCGCTGTGGCGACTGTGTGGTGGTGTGGAGCACCAGGACATCGAGGCCGACGAGCGGGGCGAGACCTTCTCCGGGGAGTTCCTCCCGGACGGGCGGCCTCTCTCGCCGGCCAAGGCGCCGGCCCCGCGCCTTCCCGGGCCCGGGACGAAGGACTTCTGGGGCGCCGAGGTGGTTCCCTGGCTCACGGGGGACGACGAGGACGCTCCACTGCAGGGCTCCTACATCGGCGCCCGTGGTACCGGGAAGTGGTCGTTCGAGGACAACCCGGCCGACACGCCTGATTACCCGTCGATGGCCGCCTACCTGGAGAGCGTTCACCGCACGCTGACCATCGGGCCCGCGAACCTGATGAGTTCCGATGTGCCCGGCGTCGTGTGGGGCTGCCTGATCTGGGACCGTCCCGAGGGGTCCTGGCTGACGGATGCCGCCGGGCACTGGAGCCCGGTCCACTGACCGGAGCGGTCCCCGCCCGGACCCGGGCGCGGACCGTCAAGGATTGCCTGCTACGGCTTGGCCATCGTGCAGAGCAGTGTGGCCTTGGACAGATCACACGCCCTGAACCAGTCATCGCCCGGGTCGACGGTGTAGGCATCGCCGTCCAGAACCCGGAACGTCTTGATGAATGCCGGGGCGGCGAACCCGAACTGGTTCATCGATCCGGAGTCGACCTTCAGCGACACCGACGACCGACCGCAGTTCTCCGCGAACGTCGGAGCGTCGTAGCGGGTGCCATCAAGCAGGTGCTCACTGCCGTCGTCGGTCTCGGCCGCAACGGTCTGGATGCACTCGCCACCACCGTCCGCGCCAGCAGTGTTCTTCCCGCCGATCGCCTTAGGCGTGCCAGGGGACTGGTAGGCGGCGGAGAACGGAAACTCGTCGCAGGAGATCGCTTCAGGAGCGCCTTCGGTGATCTCCGGGTGCAGGGCCCTCCAGGGGTACTTGAGGAACAGCTTGGTGGGAACCCATCCGTCCGTGCGCTTGGACCGGGACTTGGAGCACATCACCTTGTTCCGGCTGTCCTCAGTCTCATAGCCGTTCGCATTCGCTTCTGGGACGGCAGGTAGGTCAGTGGATCGGAGCGGTTCTTGCCGCCTCCCTTGACCTTCGACTTGTTCTGGATCAGCCAGGCATGCGCCGCGGCAGCCGGGTACTTACCGGTGTTGAAGTTGTATCGAGGGAAGTACTGCGGCAGCACACACCGACTTGTGGCTGGCCGTTCCGGTGGCCATATGGGAGTCGACCGGCCGGCTGTCGCCGCCGCCCTTCCAGCTCAGGTCGTTGTAGAAGTCGAAGTTCCTCACGTCCCTGCTGTCCGTGGCTCCCTCGCAGGCAGCGCGATGTTCCCGTCGTCCGGGTGGGCAGGCGGCGGCTGCGGGGTATCCGTCAGCACCGGGTCCGCAGAGGCCGTGTCGAGCACGGGGAGCTTGATGTCCAGCTTCTGGGCCCGGTTGTAGTCCCGGTTCCCGGCAGTGAACCCGTAGTCCTTGATCGGGCCGACGTTGCCCGCCCGGTCCACGGTACGCCTCTGCGTCAGGTGGTCGCCGTCAGCGGCCGGGGTCGCGGTGTAAGAGGCTTCGGGCGCTACGGCCCTGCCGGCCGGCGTGATGAAGCGGACGAGTCGGAGCATCAGCGCGGGCTGCGTCCACAGAGCGCCACAATTCGCTCTGATGCGGGCGCCGTGTCTGGTATCTCGACCGGTGGCGCCAGGATTCCGGTGCCCTGCGCAGCTTCGATCATCGGGCGAGCGATGGGAAGCAGTTCCTCGGCGACGTCGTTCTCGATTGGCTGCGAGATGCCGATTCCGACCGCGACGTCCCATGCGTGCACGGCGAGGTCCGTTGTCATCTGCCATCCGTAGAGGGAGGCGTCGGATTCACCGAAGGACAGGTGCACCATGCGTTCGGTAGCTCCCTCCTCGGTCCATGCTCTTCGTGCGTTCGTTGAGGCCTCCGACCACGCGCGTACCGGATCGTCGCCCAGGACATCGCCGTCGTATCGGTCGCCCACCTCAGCGAGAGTGGCGCCGTTGAGCAGGTGCGGTACCCAGAGCTGTTCGGAGACGATGTGGTTGACCACGTCGCGGACCGTCCATTCAGTGCACGGGGTCGGGTTGTCCCACTGGTCGGCCCGGACGAGACGGACCGTTCGATCGAACCAGGTCAGCGTGCGGCCGTGGCTGTCCAGCAGGCTCACCGCACGTCTCCCCTCATACCGGGTCCGCGATTCAGTACTGTCCCCGTCACCGCGACACCGCGAGGTTGAATCGCGTGCTGCCCAGGGCTCGCGCTGTTGCGAAGTACAGTGACCCGGCTTGTTCGGTCGCGGCGGCCGTGTCGATGCCGCCCAGGTCGATGATGCCGGCATCGGGCCAGCCCAGGTCGCCGAGCAGGCCGATGATCACCGTCTTCGCTACGCCGTCGTCACCGCTGACGAAGACGGTGGCCGCGGGGACCGATGTGAGCGGGTCGACCATGATGGCGAAGTTCATCGTGTTGAGGGTCTTCACCACGCGTGTCCGCGGGAATCGCGTCTGGATTCGGACGGCCACCCCGTCGCCGGTGTGTGCTGTGGCGGTCTGCGGGGTGATCGTGGCCGAGGGGTCGAGCAGGATCTTGTCGCCCAGCACCTCGTCCCCGATCTCGTTCAGGACGTCGAGCACGTCCTTGCCGGGCAGGGCGGTGATGACGAGGTCGGAGGAGGTGACGGCGCTGCGGTGGTCGAGCCGGTCGGGTCCC